>JBFHGI010000079.1:0-7787 GCA_041583175.1 Pseudorhodobacter sp.
CTTTCAGCGGTTTGCCTTCGGTCGTCAGCGCGGGGCCTGCGGCTTCGTTATCGGCCATCAGGAGGGATGCGATAGAGCCGGAACCGCGGCGGTTTTGCAGCACGGCGCGTTCGGCGATATTGACCAATTGGCGCACATTGCCGGGCCAAGGGGCTTGCAGCAGTTGCGCGGCCTCTTGCGCAGCGACTTGCGGGGCGTCGCAACCATATTCCTCGGCGAATTGTTCGGACAGCCGGGTGAACAGGGTCAGGATATCTTCGCCGCGTGCACGCAACGGCGGGCAGAGAATGGTTAGCGCACCGAGGCGGTAGAACAGATCGGGACGCAGAATATCTTCGAGCGTTTTGTCCGGCGCGTGTTCGTTCACAATCGCGATGATGCGGGTTTCCGGCGGGCTGCCTTGGTCGTTGATCATGGTCAGCAGGCGCGATTGCAACGCGTGGCTGAGGGATTCAATGTCCTCAAGGCAAAGCGTGCCGCCCCGCGCCTCCTCGACCAGTGGAATACCACCTTCATCCATCGGACCGAAGAGCCGCGCCGCAAGCTGGTCTTCGGACCAGGCCGCGCAGGAGATCGTTACGAATTTCTTGGAGGCGCGCGGCCCCACCGCATGCAGCGCATGGGCGACAAGGGTCTTGCCGGTGCCGGTTTCCCCATCAATCAGCACATGGCCATCGGCCTGCCCCAGATCGAGGATATCTTCGCGCAGACGCTCCATTTCCGCCGAGGTGCCGATCAGCTTTTTCATCAAGACGGTGCCATCCGACAATTCGCGCCGCAGCGCGCGGCTGTCCAGCGTCAGACGGCGGCTTTGCGTTGCTTTCTTTGTCAACTCGGTCATCCGGTCCGGATTGAACGGCTTTTCGAGGAAATCATAAGCCCCGACGCGCATCGCCTCGACCGCCATAGGAACATCGCCATGGCCGGTGATCATGATGACCGGCAGGCCGCCATCAAGGCTCATCAACCGTTTCAGGAACGCCATGCCATCCATGCCCGGCATCTTGATATCCGACACCACAACGCCCGGATAATCCGCGCCAATGGTTTTCAGCGCGTCTTCCGCACTCGCATAGGTTTCGGTTTCAAACCCCGAAAGGGCCAGCCACTGGCTGATCGATTGCCGCATGTCGGCTTCGTCATCGACAATTGCGACTTTCATTGCGCGCGCCATAGTTTACTCCGCTGCTGCCAGTTCTGTGCCCAATATGGGAAGCTGCACTTCAAATACAGCCCCCTCTCCATCACCATTGCGTGCCAAAAGCCGGCCGCCAAGATCGGTGACGATACCGGAAGAGATGGCAAGGCCAAGCCCGACCCCCTCTCCCGGTTTCTTTGTCGTGTAAAACGGCTCGAACAGGCTTTCGAGATTATCGATGCCGTGGCCGTTGTCGCGGACCGTCAGATGCACGGAATGGTCTACCACGATCGCAAGGTCGATGCGCGGGTCTTTCGTGTCTTTGGTCGCGTCCAATGCATTGCGCAAAAGGTTGATGATCACCTGTTCCAGTCGCAATCTGTCTGCCATGATCATTACCGGGTTGCGTGGTAGGTTGCGTGTGATCTGAACAACGCGCGCCTTCAACTGTGGTTCCATCATCGACAGCGCCGAGGACAGGCAAGCGCGCACATCCACAGGCTCGAACGCCTCGCCCCCCTTGCGGGCGTAGGATTTGAGCTGCCGGGTGATCGCGCCCATCCGCTCGATCAGATCATCGATCCGCTGGAAGGAAGACAGCGCCTCATCCGGGCGGTGGCGCTGCAACAACAGCCGCGCGCCTGCCAGATAGGTCTTCATCGCGGCCAGGGGCTGGTTCAACTCATGGCTCACGGCCGCCGACATTTCGCCCAAAGCTGCCAGTTTCGACGATTGCGCCAGCGTCAGCTCCGCCACGGCGAGGTCCTTTTGTACCTTTTCACGCTGCGCGATCTCGCGTTTCAGCCGCGCGTTCAGCAGCCGCAACTCGGCGCTTTCGCGCTGGAAGGTGGCACTTTGCGACCACGCCCGGCGCGAGAGGAAATAGAAGGTCAGCGCCAGCAGGATGGCAAAGCCCATGATCTCCAGCGCCAGCACGCCGTTCACCCGTTCGCGCACGGAATCGTAAGCGGTGAAAGTCAGGATGCGCCAGCCACGAAACGGCACCCGCGCTTCGGTCTTCATCACCGCGGTTCCGCGCAAATAGGCGTCGGGCGGGTTCTGTGTCCAATCGGCAGTGGCGCGGAAGGCCCGCTCGATCGCGGAGGGCGCGTCTTGCACGGCCAAAGCCTCGCTCAGCAACAACCCACGCCAGCGCGGTTCTGTCGCAAGGATCACCTTGCCTTCGCTATCGGTCACCAGAACCGCGTCCGTCAGCCCGGCCCAGGCGCGTTCATATTTCATCAGGTCCACCGCAACCACGATGACACCGATCATCCGGTTATCGGCAAGAACGGCGCGGGAATAGGTGAAGTCATTTCCCCCCGTTTCGCGCGGCTGGGCGGAAAACACCGTATCCTTTGTGCGCTGTGCATCGACGAAATACGCCGAAGAGCGGTGGTTTGAGCCGATCAGATTGCGGTTCGTCGCCCCCACCGCGCGCCCGTCCTTGTCCAGAAGCAGGATCGACGCCGCCCCGATTTCCGCCTGAAAAGAGATCAACCGCGCCGAGGTGCTGGAAAACTGCCCGTCATTCAGCGCCCGGATCAGTTCCGGGTCACGCGCCAGCAGCAAGGGCACGACCGAGTTCCGCTGCAATTCCGAAATCAGGTTACCGGTGTAAAGCGCAAGGCGCACATCGGCGCGGTTGCGGGTCGATTCCGTAAACCGGTCGGTCAGCCAGTCATTTGTGACCAGCACAACCGCCACCGCCGCCGCGAACAGCGCCACGATCAGCCCACGCATCATCCAGGACAAGCGCCGATACTGGGTCACCCCCGGCATTGTCATAATGGCATTGGAATCTGCGTTGGTTTTCTGGTCGCTCATGGGCAGAGTTTACGGCCTGCCCGTCACGACCTCAAGCGCGCGTCGATCAGGCAAGCGCCAAAGCGCCGGTGAGCGAGCGGAAAAGGACCGAACCATCGATTCCGCCATGCGAAATCTCGCTTGCACGTTCGGGATGCGGCATCATGCCCAATACCCGGCGGTTGTCGGACAAGATGCCCGCGATGCTGTTAACCGAGCCGTTCGGATTGTCCGAATATGTAAACGCAATCCGGTCTTCGCCCTTCAACCGCGCAAGGGTTTCGGCATCAGCCGTGTAATTGCCATCATGGTGGGCCACAGGGATCATGACGCGCTGGCCTTTTTCAAAGCCGCTGGAATAGGCGCTGTCGGTCGTGGCAACCTGCAACTCTACCGTCTTGCAGATGAATTTCAGCCCTGCATTGCGCATCAAGGCCCCCGGAAGCAGGCCCATTTCCGTCAACACCTGAAAGCCATTGCAAATCCCCAGCACATAGCCGCCGCGCGCGGCATGGGCGCGCACTGCGGCCCCGATGGGCGATTGCGCCGCAATCGCGCCACAGCGCAGATAATCGCCAAAGGAAAACCCGCCCGGCACCGCCACGACATCAACCCCTTCGGGCAAGCTGGTGTCTTTGTGCCAGACGCGATGCACCTCGGCGCCGGCCTGTTCGAACGCTACGGCAAGATCACGGTCGCAGTTCGATCCGGGAAAGGTCAGGACAGCGGCTTTCATGGGGTGCCCCCTTGGCTGGATAAGTTGCGCAGGGCTTAGCCCAATCCGTGCCGCTTTTCCAGCCCGCAAACCCACCCCTGCCCCGGCTTTTTGCATTTCCTTGTTCCGGGCGGGTTGCTGACCTGAAATTAACATAATCCAACAAGCATAATGAGCGCAGAAAGGCACTGGTTTTCCCTACCGCCTTTCTCCCGTCAAACGCGTGGCTGTCCCGATAGCCGCCCTGCAACAGGACTATGCAAATGGAAGAACTGAACCTGTTTCAATTGCTTGTCATCCTTGGCGCAGCCGGTTTGACGGCGGTCATCCTGATCAATGCGCTCTACGACATCCTGATCCACGATCAGGAGTGGCACCGCTGGGGCCCGTTTGATTGACGCGCCCCGCCATGCAAAACCGTTTTTCACATATCAAACCTGCCGAATAATTCATCCCGCATCCTCAAAACGCCGCATTAGACCGATCTCCGGCGTCTATCCGGCGCAATTCCGGCCAGACACTAGCGGTTTCTTGAATATATCTGCCCACTCCTTTATATAAAGACCATTCCGTTCTGGCAGAGAGCCCCAAAATGTCCTTTGAAGCCGCGACACGTCGCCCGCTGACCGAAGCCACTCCGGCCGTGCCTTGCGCCTCGGTCCCGCCCGAGGAACTGGTCCGTCAGGCAGAGGCTGCGTCAAACTTCCTCAAGGCATTGTCCCACGAAGGGCGTCTGATGATTCTCTGCCATCTGACGACGGGCGAGAAATCGGTGACGGAACTCGAAGGCCTGCTGGGCAGCCGTCAGGCCGCTGTCAGCCAGCAACTCGCGCGGTTGCGGCTGGAAGGTCTCGTCTCCTGCCGCCGCGATGGCAAGGCGATCTATTATTCCTTGTCCGATCCGCGCGCGATGCGGATGATGGGCCTGATCCACGAAATGTTCTGCGGGTAAAGCGCGCGCCCGCAAAGCCCCACCCCTCGCAATTGATCAAGCATTAGGCACGCGCCATTTCTTTGGGCTGCGGTCAAGCCGAGATACTTGCAATATACGCCCCTCCTCGCCATGCTGACCGAAAGGTCAAATTTTGCCGCAAAGGCAGATGGAATTCGCGTGGGGGAATATGCCGGCCATAATTATCCGTTACGTCCATTGGGTGGAACGTTGGAATAGGCGCATTGGTCGGGTGGCCATGTATCTGCTTTTTGCTCTGATGGCTGTAATGCTGTGGGGGGCCTTTGCCCGTGCCGCATGGCACCCGCAGGTCTGGACCGATGAGATGGGTCAATTCCTGCTGGCAGGCTATTTCATGCTGGGCGGGGCCTATGCCTTGCAGGTGGACAGCGCGGTCCGGATGGACGTGTTCTATTCAGCCTGGTCGCCACGCACCAAGGCGCTGGTGGATGCGGTGACGATTTTCGCGCTGCTCTTCTATCTGGGCGTCCTGCTTTGGGGCGGCGTGGAAAGCACCGCCTATGCTCTGGAATACGGAGAGCGCAAATCCGGCCTCTGGCGGCCCTATATGGCACCGGTCAAGATTGTGATGTGCATCGGAATTGTGATGATGCTGTTACAATGCACCGCTTTTCTGGCCCGCGATATCGCACGTTTGCGGGGGCAGGAAATCTGATGTCCTATGAAATGATTGCGATGCTGATGTTCGGCTCCATGCTGGTCATGCTGATGACCGGCCAGCGGATGTTCGGCATCATCGGGTTCGTGGCCGTGGTTGCGGCACTGCTCCTCTGGGGGGATCGCGGCGGCTATGATCTGGCCTTTGCGCAAAGCATGAAGGTGATCGGCTGGTTTCCCTTGCTGACCCTGCCGATGTTCATTTTCATGGGCTATGTGCTGTCGGAAAGCCGCTTGGCCGATGATCTTTACCGCATGTTCCATGTCTGGTTCGGCCGCGTACCGGGGGGGCTGGCGATTGGTACCATCCTGCTCATGGTGCTGATTTCCGCGATGAACGGGCTGTCGGTGGCGGGTATGGCCATCGGGGCCACCATCGCCCTGCCCGAACTGCTCAAACGCAACTACGACAAGCGGATGGTGACGGGCGTCATTCAGGCAGGCTCCTCGCTCGGTATCCTTGTGCCACCCTCGGTGGTGCTGGTGCTTTACGCGCTGATCGCACGGCAATCGGTATCGGACCTGTGGCTTGCGGGCGTGGTGCCGGGGCTGATGATGGCGGGGATGTTCGTCATCTACATCTGGATCCGCTGCAAACTGAACCCAAGCCTTGGCCCCGCGCTGGATGAGGCAGAACTCGCCGCCGTTCCAAAGGCCGAGAAATACCGCCTGCTGCTCGCGGGCCTGCTGCCCTTCGGCATCTTTCTGGTAATGATGGTGCCCTTCGTGACGGGCTACACGCGTCTGGTCGAAAGCTCGGTCATCGGCGCGGTCGCCTCGGTGCTTGTGGCCGTTGCCAAAGGTCGCATGACACGGCAGGTGTTCGAGACCGCCACCCGCCAGACCCTTGCGATTTCCTGCATGTTCCTCTGGATCATCCTCGCCGCACTGGCCTTCGGCGCTGTGTTCGACGGGTTGCGCGCGGTGGATGCGATCAAGGGCCTGTTCCTCGACAACCTCGGCCTCGGCCGCTGGGAGGTCCTGATCCTGATGCAGCTTTCCTTCATCCTGATGGGCACCTTTCTGGATGATACCGCGATGCTCGTCATTGTCGCCCCGCTTTATGTGCCCTTGGTCAAAATCCTCGAATTCGATCTGGTCTGGTACGGTGTGCTCTACACCATGACCTGCCAGATCGCCTATATGACACCCCCCTTCGGCTATAACCTCTTCCTGATGCGCGCCATGGCCCCGCCGGAGGTGACGCTGATGGATATCTACCGCTCCATCGTGCCCTTCGTGGCCGTCATGGTGCTGGCCCTCGCCATCGTCATGGCCTTCCCGCAACTGGCGCTTTGGCTGCCCAACACGCTTCGTCACTAACCCCGAAAGGCGGACAATACCGCCCCAACAACAAGGAGAGTACGCATGACCACCAGAAGAAAGTTCCTCACCTCCGGCGCGCTGGCCGCCGGTGCCTCCACCCTCGCCGCCCCTGCGCTGGCGCAAAGCCCGATCAAATGGCGCTTGCAAACCTATGCCGGGGCCGCCCTTGGCGCCGAGGTCATCAAACCCGCCATCGACCAGTTCAACGAAATCGCCGCCGGCCAGATGGAGATCGAACTCTATTACGCCGACCAGCTTGTCCCGACGGGAGAGCTGTTCCAGGCCATGCAGCGCGGCACCATCGACGCCGTGCAATCGGATGACGATTCGATGGCGTCGCCCACCGAAGTCACGGTGTTTGGCGGCTATTTCCCCTTCGCCTCGCGCTATTCCCTCGATGTACCGGTGCTCTTCAACAAATACGGCTTGGGCGAGATCTGGGCCGATGAATATGCCAAGGTCGGCGTCAAGCACATCAGCGCGGGCGCATGGGATCCGTGCCACTTCTCCACCAAAGACCCGATCAACAGCCTTGAGGATCTCAAGGGCAAGCGCGTCTTTACCTTCCCCACCGCAGGCCGCTTCCTGTCGCAATTCGGCGTCGTCCCCGTCACCCTGCCATGGGAAGACATCGAGGTTGCCGTACAAACCGGCGAGCTTGACGGCATCGCCTGGTCCGGCATCACCGAGGTCTATACCGTCGGCTGGTCCAACGTGACCAATTACTTCCTGACCAACAACATTTCCGGCGCATGGATCGGGCATTTCTTCGCCAATATGGACCGCTGGAACGAGTTGCCGCCGCATCTGCAAGCGCTGATGAAAGTGTGCTTCGAACAATCGCACATGCACCGCCAGCAATGGTATTGGGGCGGCGAGGCCGATCTGCGGGTCAACGGTCCGAAACTGAAACTCACCACCATCCCCGATGCCGAATGGGCGCAGGTCGAGGCCGCCGCCCACACGTTCTGGGATGAGATTGCCGCGGAATCCGAAGTGAAGGCCAAGGTCGTGGCCATCTTCAAGGAATATAACGCCGTGATGGAAAAAGCGGGCCGCCCCTACCGCTACACCTGACAGAACAAGGCCCCGCCGCAAGGTGGGGCCTTCCCTGACGTAGGTCGGGGTTCACCCCGACTCTGCTGCTATGCCGCCTCCAGCCACAGCATCAA
>JBFHGI010000080.1:0-7782 GCA_041583175.1 Pseudorhodobacter sp.
GCATCAGCCGCCCGGCATCCGGGCCGCGCAGCTCCACCTGCCGCTCACACGCCACGTCCCAAACCTGCACATGGTCTTTCAGATGGCGATAATCGGCGGTGATGCTGTCAAACACCGTGGGCAGCAGCATGTGGTTGTAAACAGTATAGCCTTTAACCCCGGCAGCTTCGACACCGGCAGAGAAAGGCGTGCGCCGCACACGGCGCGACGGGGCGATCGTGGCCATTTGCATCCCCCTTTATTTCGGTCCGTGCCAGTCAATCTGGCAAATCTCGGCAGAACGGCCGTCAAAATCCCAGACGCGGCCAAAGGCGCGCACGCGGCCCTTGTCGGCCTGCGCGATCGTAACATCCGGCCCCATCCAGTATTCGGTGTTCTTCACAACCACTTCATCATCGGGGTTCTTGCCCGAAATCGGCGTCACCGCCCCGTTGATCTTTTTGCCCACGATCAGGTGGCGGGTCTTGCCTTCGGTTTCATAGCTGACGGGCGACCGCTCGGCCCCCAGAAACTCTGACACCATCACCGCAAACAGGCCCGTCGTGCCGCGCGCCTTGCCCGAAAAGATATTGACCAAACCGTCATAAGCCTTCTCCGAGGCACGCTCGTCGATATAGGCGGCAGCTTTCCAGTTACCGCGCCCCATATTGCCGGGAATATCCATGATCAACCCGATGTTCAGGCCCGATAGGCTTTCGCCGTCATAATGCCCTTCATCGACGCGCACCCCCACCCAAGCCTGGCAATAGCCTTCGGTTGGCGGGTGTTTGCCAAGGCTGACAACGCAGGGGCAAAACACGGTGCAGTTACAGTTGAGGATCAACTCCCCTTTGATGCTCCACTCTGGCAAAGTCGCAGCCATCGGCTTTCCTTTCAAACGGTTAGAAGGGTGTGCAGGGCGGTAAAGACCCCTGCGGCAATCAGGGCAAACCCAACAGGGCGGGTCAGCCAGCGCCCGATATCGGGCAGTTTTTCCAAGGTCATGAACAGGGTGGCGGCCCCCATCCACAGCAGGTTCATCGTGCCGCCGACAAAGCCAAGCGCCATCAAGGCCCAGCAGCATCCAAGGCAAAGCACGCCCAGCTCCAGCCCCATCCGCAGCGCGCGCGGTGTGCCGGGCTTCCACCGCTCCATGAAAAACGTGAGCGGCATCCGGCACTTGGCAAGGCAGGCCTCTTTCAACGCGGTGAATTGATAGGCCCCGGCCCCCAGCAACAGCGCCGCCGTCAACCAGCCCGAAACGCTCGCCCCGTTCAGCGCCAAAAGCCCCGCGCGTGACAGCCCGTATTGCGCGCCCGCCCCCGCCACCGCAGCCAAGCCCCAGACGACCAGATACCCGCCCACCAGCGCCACGGCGCCTTGCAGGCTGGTGGCTCCGGTGGCCGACAGGTCCAGAAAACAGCGCAGCGCGGGCACGAAGGTCGGCAGCATCATCGCCAGCGCCATCAGCCCCCACATCAGCACCAGCGGCCCAAACTCCGCCTGCCCCGCAGCGATGCATAGGGACGCCCAGAAATCCGCCGGCATCCCCGCCAGATCCGCCGCCGGGTTCTGCACCGCCATGGCAAACACGCCCAACCAGCCCAGCAGAATCAGCGCATAAAACCCGATCCACGCCAGTGCCGCACGGTTCCAGACCGGCGGCACACCGAGGTCTTCCCTATGCATATCATCTGATTGAAACGCCATTTTCGGGCCTGCCCAGCAAGGAATCACGCGCAGCCCTATGGACGCAGCCGCCGCTTGCCCATAGGTTTCCCATATCAAATTCAATTGTCAAACATTTAATTGTATGACAATTAAAACGGGCTGTGAGATATGACGCAAACTTACAAAATGGCCTCCGATGGGGAATTGTCGCTCCGCATATCGGCGGCCTTGCGGGATGCCATCGTCGAAGGCCGCCTGCTGGTTGACCAACGCCTGCCATCCGAGCAGGAACTGGCCGAACAATTCGGCGTCTCGCGCCCCACCGTGCGCGAGGCGTTGAAACGGCTGGCCGCGCAAAACCTGATCCGCACGCAGCGCGGGGCGACGGGCGGCGCTTTCGTGAACCGGCTGTCGTTCGAGGAAGCCTACGGCCAGCAAATCACCACCTCCACCCTGCTTTTGTCGATGAACGAGGTGGATTTCGAAACCGCCTGCGAGGCCCGCTTCGCGCTGGAGCGCGCCTGCGTGCCGCTGTCTGCGCAACGCCGCAGCGCCGACCATCTGGCCACGATGCGCGCCGAGATTTTCCGTCAGGGCCAGCCGGGGCTGACCGACGAAAGCTTCTGCGCCTCGGATGTGGCCTTTCACCGCGCGCTGGTCGACGGGGCCTGCAACCCCGTGCTGTCCTATCAACTCGCCGGCGCGGTCGAGGCGATGCAGCCCTTGATGAACATGATCACCTTCTCGGCCCGCTCGCGCGAGCGGATCGTATCCCATCACGCGGCAATCGCTGACGCCTTGGAACATCGCAACGCGGCAGAAGCGGAAACCGCGCTGTCAGCCCTGTCGCTCTATACGATCGAACTTGCCAATGACGTGCGCGCCCGCAGGCAGCAGCGCAAGCCTTCGTAAAGGCGCGCCAAGACCATGCAACTGTTTGACCGGCCTGCGGGTTCAGGCTAACATCGCCCTCCCTTTCGGCCCCAGGCCGACCCCAAGGCAGGACGCTAAATGAGCCGCCCACGCACGCGCATTCAACAAAAAAACTCGGAAACGATTCTGGAGGCGGCGCTGGACGTATTCTCGGCGCACGGCTTCCGGGGGGCGACGCTGGACCAGATTGCCGAGGTTGCAGGGTTTTCCAAGCCCAATCTTCTCTATTATTTCCCCTCGAAAGAGGCGATCCACCTCGCGCTGATGTCCAAGCTGTTGGACACATGGCTTGACCCGCTGCGCGCGATGGACCCGAACGGTGACCCCTTGGTCGAGATCATGGGCTATGTGCGCCGCAAGCTGGAGATCAGCCGCGATTTCCCGCGCGAAAGCCGCTTGTTCGCGAATGAAATCCTGCAAGGCGCACCCCATATGCGCGGGGTGATCGAGACGGATCTGAAAGCGCTGGTCGATGAGAAAACCGTTGTCTTGCAGGGATGGATGGATGCGGGCAAAATTGCGCCCCTCCCCCCTGTGCATCTGATTTTCTCGATCTGGGCGATCACCCAGCATTACGCCGATTTTGACGTACAGGTCCGCGCCGTCCTTGGCCCCGGTCACGACCCTTTTGCCGAAGCTCAGGTGTTCGTCGAACAGCTTTTCTCCCGCTTGCTGGCCGTCCAGCCCGCCTGAATTTAGCTAATGTTTAAGCACAAACTGCAAGAGGAACGGCGGCGGTTTTGCTATGCTCGGCACAGGTGGGGGCCTGAACAGTGAAAGGAGATCGGAATGGAATTCTCGCGCTTTCCACAGCCGACGCCTGTGGTGGCCGAACGACCGGCCTCCCCGGACCCGATTGCCACGCCCGCCAAAGAACCAAGCCCGACAGTCGAGGAAGCCCGTGCAGCCGCAGATGCGGCGGAATCGGCCTGGCGCCAGACCGTGCAACTCGCACGGCTTTCGGCTGATCCGAACACCGCCGCAGCGGCCTTGATGTTCGCGTCACAAGCCGCCGCGAAATCAGCGCAGGCCGAGACGGTCTATGCCGAGGCCCGCGCGAAAGTCACGGGCACCAAAGCCATCTGACCTATTCGGCAGCGGTCGCGCTGGGGTTATTGGGATGCGTTGTCCAGTTCGCGTAATCCCCCACAGGTTTTCCGGTGCGTGCATCCACGACCCCTTTCGGCAGTTCGACCATCGTTATGCAGTCTTCTACCGGGCAGACGTTAACACAAAGATTACAGGCGACACATTCGTCGTCCATCACCTCGAACACCCGATCCTCGCTCATGGAAATCGCCTGATGGCTGGTGTCTTCGCAAGCCGCATAGCAGCGCCCGCAACTGATGCAGGCCTCCTGGTCAATCCTGGCCTTGGTCACATAGTTCAGGTTCAGGAACTGCCAATCGGTCACATTCGGCACCGCCTTGCCCACCAGTTCACTGGTCCCGGCCATGCCCTTTTCATCCAGATATTGCGACAGGCCGGAAATCATCTCCTGCACAATCTTGAACCCGTAGGTCATCGCGGCCGTGCAAACCTGCACATTCCCCGCCCCGAGCGCCATGAATTCCGCTGCATCGCGCCATGTCGTCACGCCCCCGATGCCCGAAATCGGCAGGCCGTGGGTTTCAGGGTTGCGCGCAATCTCGGCCACCATATTCAGGGCGATCGGCTTCACCGCAGGGCCACAAAAGCCGCCATGCGTGCCTTTGCCGTCGATCATCGGCTCAGGGCTGAAACTGTCCAGATTGACCGAAGTGATGGAATTGATGGTGTTGATCAGGCTGACCGCATCCGCCCCGCCGCGCTTCGCCGCCTCAGCCGGTTTGCGGATATCCGAGATATTCGGCGTCAGCTTCACGATGCAAGGCATCCGGCTGTGCTGTTTCACCCAGCGCGTCACCATTTCGATATATTCCGGCACCTGCCCCACGGCAGAGCCCATGCCGCGCTCTGCCATGCCATGCGGGCAACCGAAGTTCAGCTCCACCCCATCGGCCTCGGTATCCTCGATCCGTTTGAGGATATCGCGCCAGCTATCCTCATCACAAGGCACCATCAGGCTGATCACCAGCGCCCGGTCCTTGTAATCGCGCTTGACCGATTTGATCTCGCGCAGGTTCACCTCCAGCGGGCGGTCGGTGATCAACTCGATGTTGTTCAGCCCCAACAGCCGCCGGTCCGCACCCCAAACCGCGCCATAGCGGGGGCCGTTGACGTTCACCACCGGCGGCCCCTCGGACCCCAGCGTCTTCCAGACCACGCCGCCCCAACCCGCCTCGAAGGCGCGGCGCACGTTGACTTCCTTATCCGTCGGCGGGGCCGAAGCGAGCCAGAACGGATTGGGGGATTTGATGCCAATGAAATTCGTTGTCAGATCTGCCATATTAGCCCCCAAAACTTGCATGAATGGCTTCCGCCGCATCGCGCCCTTCGGCAACGGCGGTCACCGTCAGGTCTTCGCCTCCTGCGGCACAATCGCCACCGGCCCACACCCGCGCCATAGGTTGCGCGCCCAGCTTCGGGCCCGCCATTCCTTCAGGCGCCACAAGCGTTTGCCCGATCGCTTTGAACACCTGATCAGCCTTCAGCGTGAACGTATCGTCAAGCAGCCTCAACCCATCCGGCCCATCCTCGGTATAGGCAAATTCCACCGCAGTTACCGCGCCATTCTGCCCGATCACTTCGACAGGTGCCGCGTTGCAGATGATCCGCACGCCGACCTGTTGCGCATGGTCCTGCTCATGCGTGCTCGCGCTCATCTTTTCCTGACCGCGACGATAGACGATGGTGACGTTCTGCGCCCCCAGCAGGCGCGATTGCACCGCCGCATCCACCGCTGTCATCCCACCGCCGATCACCACCACATCGCGACCGATCGGCAGCTTGGATTTTTCCGGCTGCTGGCGCAACTCTGCAATGAAATCAACCGCATCGCGCACGCCCTCCAGATCCTCGCCCGCTGCACGCAGGGCGTTCACACCGCCAAGCCCGATGCCAAGGAATACCGCGTCATAGTCAGCCCGCAAGCTATCCAGCGTCACATCGCGGCCCAGTTCCACCCCCATCCGCAGCTCTATCCCGCCGATTTTCAGCAACCAATCCACTTCGGCCTGCGCGAAATCATGCGGAGTTTTATAGCTCGCAATCCCGTATTCGTTCAGCCCGCCGGGCTTTTGCCGCCGGTCCATCACCACGACATCATGCCCCTTCATCGCCAAACGGTGCGCACAGGCCAGACCCGCCGGCCCCGCCCCGACCACGGCGACCCGCTTGCCACTGCTGGCCGCCCGCACAAAAGGATGCACGCCTTTGCCCATCACCCGATCCGTGGCAAAGCGCTGCAAACGCCCGATTTCCACCGGCTTGCCCTCTGCCGCCTCACGCACGCAAGCCTCTTCACACAACTGTTCGGTCGGGCAAACGCGGGCGCACATGCCGCCCAGAATGTTCTGATCCCAGATGGTTTTCGCCGCCGCCTCCGGTGTCCCTGTAGCGATTTGCCGGATGAACAGCGGAATATCGATGCTCGTCGGGCAGGCCGTTATGCAGGGCGCGTCATGGCAAAAATAACAGCGATCCGCGGCAACATGCGCCTCATGCCCGTCCAGAACAGGCTCCAGATCGTCGAAATTATGCTCATATGCCTGGGGCGGCAGCCGACCGGCCGCCAGTCCTGGGGTTAGGGGAGTATTCGGCAATATCAGGCCCTCCTGTCGATGTGATTTGAAAAAAGGCTGCCACAGGTCAATTATTTTATCAAACGGTAAATAATCCGCGCCCCGCTTTTTACCCTATCTTCGGATTTCCTGACCGCGCGCGCTCAACCATTGTGCAACTCATGCTTTTCACCCATGCTCGCCTAGCGTATAAACGCCCCACATCAATCGGGGCAGCCAGAACGGAAACTGGCGCAGTCATCCGGAAAAACGCCAATCGAGGACGGTAATGAGCAAACATTCGACAGACGCCGACGTGGCCTTCATCAAGGCCCTTGCTGAGATTTTGAACACCAACGAACTGACCGAAATCTCGGTGAAACGCGACTATGCCGAGGATGACAGCCTCGATGTGCGTGTCGTCAAACAAGCCAATGTGGTCACGATGACCCAGGCCGCCCCGGTGATGTCGGCCCCTGCGGTCGCCGCCGCCCCTGCTGCGGCCCCTGCTGCCGCAGCCGCCAGCGATGATCCGGCCCAACACCCCGGCGCGCTGACCTCGCCAATGGTGGGCACCGCCTATATGGCTGCCGAACCGGGTGCCAAACCCTTTGTTGCCGTAGGCGATAAGGTCAGCGAGGGCCAGACCGTGCTGATCATCGAAGCGATGAAAACCATGAACCACATTCCGGCCAATCGCGCGGGCACGGTCAAGCGCATCCTGTTCGAAGATGGCAGCCCGGTCGAATTTGGCGCCCCCCTGATGATCATCGAATAAGGGGCGAACCATGTTTGACAAGATCCTGATCGCCAACCGGGGCGAAATTGCCCTCCGCGTCATTCGTGCCTGCCGCGAAATGGGGATCGCATCTGTCGCTGTGCATTCCACCGCCGATAGCGACGCCATGCATGTGCGCATGGCCGACGAGTCGATTTGCATTGGCCCCGCGTCTTCCTCCGAAAGCTATCTCAACAAGGCCGCGATCATCTCCGCTTGCGAGATTACAGGCGCGCAGGCGGTTCACCCCGGCTATGGCTTCCTGTCGGAGAATGAGGCTTTTGCCCAAGCGCTCGAAGATCACGACATTACCTTCATCGGCCCATCGGCGGAACATATCCGCATCATGGGCGACAAGATCACCGCCAAAGAAACCGCAAAAGCGCTGGGAATTCCGGTGGTTCCGGGGTCTGACGGTGGCGTCGCCAGCTTTGAGGATGCAATCGGCGTGGCCGAAGGTATCGGCTTTCCCGTCATCATCAAGGCCACCGCAGGCGGCGGCGGGCGCGGCATGAAAGTTGCCAAGAACGCCAAGGAACTGGAAATCGCCTTCCGCACCGCGCGGAGCGAGGCGAAAGCCGCCTTTGGCAATGATGAAGTCTATATCGAGAAATACCTTCAAAAGCCGCGCCATATCGAAATTCAGGTCTTTGGTGATGGCAAAGGCAACGCGGTGCATCTGGGCGAACGCGATTGCTCCTTGCAGCGCCGTCACCAGAAAGTGTTCGAAGAAGCCCCCGGCCCGGCCATCACCGACGC
>JBFHGI010000081.1:0-7764 GCA_041583175.1 Pseudorhodobacter sp.
CAATCCGTGCCACAGCACCAGATCCGCCCGCACCATCGCGGCGATGTCAGAGCGGGTCTGGCGATAGCTATGCGGGTCCACCCCCGGCCCCATGAGGCCGGTCACCCCTGCCCCGCTGATCCGGCGCGCAGCATCCGCAATCATCCCGGTGGTGGCGACAATGTAGACGGAGGAGGCGGCAAGGCCAAGCTTCGGCGCAGCGAAAGCGGCTGTCAGAGTGGCGAGGAAGCTGCGGCGGCTGAGGATACTGTTTTTCATCATACGTGGACATATATTGCGAATGCTTCGCAATGTCAACGTATTTGCGAAGCATTCGCAACTTCTGCCTGAAAACGCAAGCCAAGGCCTTCGGCCGCGCCATTGCGGGCCAAAACCTCGGGGTCATGGGATAGTTTACAGACCCGGTGCAAGGGCTGGCCCGATAGGCGGATCAGCTGCGCAGGCCGGTTTCCTGCAGCATGCCGCGGCGCTTGGCCTCATAATAGTAACCGCGCGAGTACCATTTTATTGCCGTATCCTGACTGCCATCCGACAAGAGCCACGCCCCCCGCAGGTATTTCACCGCATATTTGAGGTTGGTTTCCGCATCCAGCAGCCCCGCATCGGTGCCCGTGTAGCCCATACCGCGCGCGGTGGCGGGCAGGATCTGCATCAGACCGTAATAGGGGCCATTGCGCGCACCGGGGCGATGGTGGCTCTCCCGGATGATAACCCGATGCACCAAGCTGCGCGGCACGCCGTTCAGGTCGGCATATTTATCGATAAGCCTGCGCAGCGCCGGCGTTTCATTCACATGGAGCGGCGGATCGAACGGGCCGGTATCGCGGCTGCTCCCTTCGCTTTGCCGCCCCCCGCAGGCGGAAAGCATGGCGACAAGACCCAACAGGGTGGCGCGGCGGGTCATGGTCTGCATGGGATTCTCCTAGCGTCAATCGGGATTGATTAACTTCGTGCGGATATTCTGGCAAATCGGGCCAGTCCACACCGGCCTTTTTCCGCCTATAGCACTTTGGCAGGGCGCCGTTCTACGGCAGAGGCACAACGCGGAATATTTGCCCGCCCCGGGGCAAGCCGCTGCCGCACTGGGCAATTGTGCTGCCCAAAGCTTTACCGTAGGTTCGCGTCATTCGCAGGGCCCAAGGGCAGAATTTAACGGGGAGAGAGAGATGTCAGACACAGCAAATTATGGTTTTGACACGTTGCAAATTCACGCAGGCGCGCGGCCGGATCCGGCAACAGGGGCGCGGCAGGTTCCGATTTATCAGACCACGGCCTATGTGTTCCGCGATGCCGATCACGCGGCGGCTTTGTTCAACCTGGCCGAGGTCGGCTATATCTATTCCCGCCTGACCAACCCCACCGTGGCAGCGCTAGGCGAGCGGATTGCGGCGCTGGAAGGGGGCGCGGGTGCGGTTTGCTGCTCATCCGGGCATGCGGCGCAGCTCATGGCCTTGTTCCCGTTGATGCAGCCCGGATGCAATGTAGTGGCCTCGACCCGGCTTTATGGCGGGACGGTGCAGCAGTTCTCCAACACGATCCGCAAATTTGGCTGGTCGGCGAAATTCGTGGATTTCGATGATCTGGAGGCGCTGGAAGCCGCCGTTGATGAGAACACCCGTGCGATTTTTTGTGAAAGCATCGCCAACCCCGGCGGCTATATCACCGATATTCCGGCGGTGGCTGCGGTGGCCGACAAGGTTGGCCTGCCGCTGATCGTCGATAACACGACCGGCACGCCTTACCTGTGCCAGCCGATCAAGCTGGGGGCGACGTTGGTGGTCCATTCCACCACAAAATACCTGACCGGCAACGGTACGGTGACGGGCGGTTGTGTGGTTGATAGCGGCACGTTCGACTGGTCGGCCTCGGGCAAGTTCCCCAGCCTGTCGGAGCCGGAACCCGCCTATCATGGCATCAAGTTCCATGAGGCTTTGGGCGGCATGGCCTTCACCTTCCATTCCATCGCGATCGGGTTGCGGGATCTGGGGATGACGATGAACCCGCAGGGCGCGCATTATACGTTGATGGGGATTGAAACCCTGTCCCTGCGGATGGAGCGTCATGTCCAGAACGCGCAGAAAGTTGCGGCTTGGCTGGAAAAGCACCCGAAAGTGGAAGCGGTCACCTATGCAGGGCTGGAAAGCTCTCCCTATCATGGGCGGGTGGCGAGCGTTTGCCCGAAAGGGGCTGGCGGGCTGTTCACCGTGTCGCTGAAAGCCGGATATGAGGCTTGCGTAAAACTGGTGTCCGAACTGAAATTGTTCAGCCATGTCGCGAATTTGGGCGATACGCGGAGCCTTGTGATCCACCCCGCCTCGACCACGCACCGCCAGCTTTCCGAGGCGCAGCAAAAGGCCGCTGGGGCGGCCCCGAACACGCTGCGGCTTTCGATCGGGATCGAGGATGCGGCCGATATTATCGGCGATCTGGAGCAGGCTTTGGCGAAAATCTAGGGGTTGAGACCTGCCCCGCCCGTGGTTTGAAAAACGACGGGCGGGTGCCTTCAACGTGCCGTAAATCGCGCGCGGAGATTTCCGCAAGCCATTATAAAATAACACAATATTTTGGATAATTAACAATTTTTTAAGCTGTTGCCACTGCCGCGGCGAAGGCTTTGGCCAAGAACCTCACTTTGGCAGCGGGTCCTTTAGGATCAACTGCATAGAGATTGGGTCGCGCGCTTAGATAACCTCGCCAGCTTTTCTCCTCCGTGGTTGAAATTGTAAACTGGTGCTGTGCATGCATTGCCGCATTGAGCCTCGAAAGTTCCATGCCGCCGCCGCCTTTACTGGCTTCTGCAATGACGTCCCGGATTTTGTCATCCAATTTGGTCTTCGGTGGCAAAACGGCTTTGGGAACCAGTGCCAAGGCGGCTTGCGGGGGCTTGGTCGGCGCGGTCGCAGGGGCGGCGAGCGACTTCGGTGCAAGGCTGTGAAACACCGAGCAGGCCGCGCGGAATTTGGCGCTCGTCTTCTCTTCGCCTACCCCAATCACGCGGAGGCCTTTTTCCCGCAAGCGCAGGGCAAGGTGGCTGAAGTCTCGGTCGGAACTGGCGATGATGATCGCGTCAAACCCTGTTGTCAGAGAGTATTCCATCGCATCTATGCAGAGCAGAAGATCGGTCGCGTTCTTGCCCGTCCCTGCGTGGATGAGCGCGAAATCGGGCACATCTTCCCATTTGGACAGCTTGCTGGCATCGCCGTAAACGCGCGACAGCGTCGGGCGGGCAAGGCCCGACGCGATAGCCCAGATTGCCGCCGCATGATCGGCGGCGATATTTTCACCGTCTACAAAGACTGCCAATCGCATCGGCCTCGCCTCGGAGTTTCTTGCCATCGGGAACAGGGTTAGCGCTGCAAACTGGCAAGAATATGGCCCTGCTTGGCTTTACAGCCCTTGCTGACGCCCCTAGCCTGCCAGCAAGACCACGGGGATAGGACGATGCCGGAAACCTCTTTGTTGCTGACCTATCTTGCGGTGCTGATCGGCTTTGTGTTCTTTCCCGGCCCGTCGATTTTGCTGACTTTGGCGCGGGCAACCACGTCGGGCGTGCGGGCAGGCGTGGCGACCAGCCTTGGCATCGGCTTGGGAGATGTGATCCATACGCTGCTTGCGGTTGTCGGCGTCTCGGCTGTTATCATGGCCTCGGCCAAGGCTTTTCTGCTCATCAAACTTCTGGGCGCGGGATATCTGATCTATATCGGCTTGCGCAGCATTTTTGAAAAGACGCCTTCGGGGCAGCGCGAGACCCTGCCCCCGATCACGCCAAGGCGGGCCTTTCGGCAGGCCTGTCTGGCCGAAGTGCTCAACCCGAAATCGGCGATGTTCTTTCTGGCCTTCCTGCCGCAATTTGTTGTGCCGGATCAAGGCGACGTGGCGTTGCAGCTTTTGATGCTGGGCCTGTTGTTCGTGCTGGTGGGAACCCTTGCGACCTTGCTGGTCGCGGGCAGCGCGGGTGTTGTCAGCGCGGCGTTGCGCCGCAATCCGGCGGTGCAGCGCTGGCAAGGCCGCGTCGTCGGCACGCTTTATTGCGCGCTTGGGCTGCGCCTTGCCTTCCAGCAACGCTAGGCGCGCAGCAAGGCCCCCAAGCGCTTGATCCCTTCGGCGATCGTTGCCTCATCCACGCGCGAAAAGCTGAGGCGGATGGTATTGCGGCCTGACCCATCGGCATAGAAGGCCGAACCGGGGACAAAGGCAACCTTTTGGCTTTGCAGGGATTTTGCCAGAAGCTCTGCCCCGTCCATGCCACGCGGCAAGGTGATCCAGACGAACATGCCGCCTTCGGGTTTGGTCCATTCCACGCCTGCGGGCATATGGTCGGCCAAGGCCGCCAGCATGGCATCGCGGCGGGCGCGGTAGGCGGCTTTGATCTTGGCGACATGCTCGTCGAAGATCTTGGCCGCGACATCGGCAATCGCCATCTGGTTCAGGGTGGAGCTATGCAAATCGGCGGCTTGCTTCATCAGGACCAGTCGACCGATCACCTCTTTCGCCCCGCAAATCCAGCCGACGCGCAGACCGGGCGCCAAAGTTTTGGAGAAAGAGCCGCAATAGAGTGTGCGGCACGCCTCGATGCTGCCCTTCTGGGCGATTTCCATGGCAAGGATCGGCGGCACCGCGTCGCCGTCGAAGCGGAGCGACTGATAGGCGGCATCCTCGATGATCGCGATATCAAGGTCGGTCGCCAGTTTCAGCATGGTTTCGCGGGTGGCATGGTCCAGTGTCTCGCCCGTGGGGTTCGCGAAATCCACCGACATATAGGCGAATTTGACGCGACCGCCTTTGGCGGCGGCTGCCTCGGCGTAATCGGCGGCAGAGCGGTTGCCGCGCGGGTCAAGGCGGTCATATTCCGGCTCATAGGCGTTGAACGCGCCCAAAGCGCCGAGATAGGTGGGCCAGCCGACTAGGGCGGTATCTTTCGGCGACAGGAAAAGTTTCCCTAGATAATCAAGCGCTTGCTGGGAGCCGGAGGTGATCAGGATATTGTCGGCATCGCAGGGCACACCGATGCGGGCCATTTGCCCCGCAATCCAGTCGCGCAGGGGTTTGTAGCCTTCGGACACCGAATATTGCAGCGCGGCCTCGGCGCGGGGGCCGGAGAGGATATCGCTGATCGCGGATTGGAATGCAGCGGCGGGAAACAGCGCGGGGTCGGGAATGCCGCCCGCGAAAGAAATGATGTCGGGTTGGTCCAGCAGCTTCAACAGCTCGCGGATTTCAGACGCCTTCATGCGGCTCGTGCGGCTGGCGAAAACCTGGTCCCAATTCATCTGGTGTTCCTTCCCCGGAAAATCTGGGGAAGGAGTGACGTGGATTTGCGTTTATGTCAATAAGGCTGACATAGTTTTCCGATTATTGCGCCAACTGCCAGACAATCGTGACCGAAGCGGAAAGCGAGAGCGCGCCAGCCTCGACCGGAACGCTTTCCATCGCGGCGCGGGCAAAGCCGAATTGCGGGCGCGGGTCTGCGCTGCCGCCTTCGGTGATGGTGGTGATTTCCCCGAGGGTGACGCCCGCCGCCCCTGCCAGCAATTCGGCGCGGGCGCGGGCATTGGCAACGGCGCGTTTGCGGGCCTCATCCATCAATGGCGCGGGGTCGGCGATGCCGAAGGTCACGTTGTTGAGCGTGTTCGCCCCGTCCTTGACGGCGGCATCCAGAATGGTGCCGAGCGTGTCAAGCGCGCGCACCCGCACCGTCAGGATATTGCTGGCCGTATAGCCATCAATCCGGTTGGTGGAACTGCTGCTATTGTTCCAGTTCGGTTGCAGGCTCAAGCCCGTCGTCTGCAGATCGCGCGGCTCGATTCCGGCGGCTTTCAGCTTTTCCACCACGGTGGAGAGCGCGTCCGAGTTTCCGGCCATCGCCTCCCCTGCGGTTTTGGCGTTGGTGGTCACACCAAGGGAGATCGTCGCCATATCGGGCGCGGCCTCGACCTGCCCCTCTGCCGTGATCGTGATCGCGGAAGGCGGGGTTTGCGCAAGGGCGGGCTGGGTCAGGGCCAGAAGGGCTGCGAAAATCAGGCTATTGTGTATACGCATAAGGGGTTCTCCTAGGGTTTGCGGTCGTCTTCGCACATATGACGCGGCAGGAAAGGCTATTCTTGGCGGATTTGGGCCGAAAGCGCAGAAATATGACAGGCTTTTTCTTTCATTCGGCAAAAACCTGCTGTAGGACAAACGTAACTTAGGGCGGGACTCCCCGCGCCTTTTCCTTTTGTGCTAGACCCGTGCAATGAAACCAAATTTCGCGCTAAATATCACCGACACCGCCATCAGCCTTCTGCACCGCACATCGCAAGGGTGGTTGGAGGTGGGTCAGGCCGCCTTTGACAGCCCCGATCTGGAGGAAGCCCTCGGCTACCTGCGATCTTCGGCGCTGGGGCTTTCGCCGCATGGGATCACCACCAAACTTGTCTTGCCGCCCTCGCAGGTGCGCTACATGGAAATCGAGGTGGACGGCGCGGACAAAGCCAGCCGGGAGGCGCAAATCCGGGCGGCACTTGAGGGGCGCACGCCCTATGAGGTCGATGAACTGGTGTTCGACTGGTGGGGAACCGGACCAAAGGTCCAGGTTGCCGTCGTTGCCCGCGAAACGCTGGAAGAGGCCGAGAGCTTTGCCGAGGCGCATCGCTTCAATCCGCTGTCCTTTGTGACAACGCCCGGCGAGGGTCAGTTCGCAGGAGAGCCGTGGTTCGGCACCTCCAAAATGGCGGAAACCCTGGTGCCCGAAGGCGAAAAGGTGACCCGCGATCAGGACCCGATCAAGATCATTGCGCGGGATGCGGGCAAGAGTGGCACTGCCAAAGCGGATGCCGCGAAGGCAGAGGCGCCGGAACAAAGCGCGCCGAAGGACAGTGCCGCCAAAACCGAGGCTGCACCCGAGGCCGAGGCCCCCGCCGATTCATCCAAGGAAAAGGCCGCCGCGCCTGAGGATAAAGCCGAAGCCGAGACCAAGCCGTCTGACGCAGAGGTTGCAGCCAAGGCCAAAGAGGCCGCCGAGGAAGCAGAACGGCAAGCCGAAGCCAAGCGCGAGGCGCTGGAAGCGGCGCGCGCCGCGCAAGAGGCAGAGGCCAAGAAGCTGGCCGAAGAGGCTGCTGCAAAGCGCCGCGCCGCTGAAGCGGAGGCCAAGCGCGCCGCCGAAGAGGCCGAAGCCACCCGCAAGATGGAAGCCGCCAAGGCCGAAATGGAACTTCGCGCGCAAAATCTGGCGCAGGCCGAAGCCAAGCGCCTTGTCGAGGAAGCCGAAAAGACCAAGGCCGCGCTGGAGGCCCGCGCGGCGACGGATCGCGCAAAGGCCGCGTTGATCGAGGCAGAGCAGAAGCGTGCGGGCAGTGACGCCGCAGCGGCTGAAGAAGCAAATGCAGCCTTCAATGGCGTGACCGACCCTTCGATTGCGAGTGCGGTGGATGCCAAACCCGCAGCGCCCACCTTTTCCAGCCGTCGCCGCGATGATAGCGCCGGCGCGCCCTCGCTGGGGCCAGCGACGCAGCAAGGGCCGGCCAAGGCCCCCGTGGCACCGCCCGCAACCCCCGCAGCCAGCCCGGCGGCTGCCGATAAGCCAAAGCCAAACGGCCCCGCAGCGCCAACCGTGACCTCTATCGCGCCGAGCAAGGCTGCGGCACCCGCCGTTTCCGCGCCCGTTGCGGCGACCGTGAAGGTCATTCCGAAACCGGTGAACGGTACGCCTGCGTTTGCGACAGGTGCCAAGCCCGAGACTGGCAAGCCCGCCAAGGCAGCCATGGTCACGGCAGAGCGTATTCCGGG
>JBFHGI010000082.1:0-7717 GCA_041583175.1 Pseudorhodobacter sp.
ATGGGTCATGAGGCCGCACATCACATTCGCGGCCATATCCCGTTGCAACAGCAAAGCGCCACCGAAGGCGCATTGATCGCGGGTATTCTGGTCGCGGCAGGCGGCGGGGGTGAGGCCGCAATCCAGCAGGCGCAACAAATGGGCGCGACCTTTGGGGCGCGGCGCTTCTCCAAGGATTTCGAGCTGGAAGCCGATGCATTGGGGGCCGAGATCACCCTCCGCGCCGGGTTTGACCCGTTGCGCGGGGCCGCCTTCTTTGACCGTTTGCCTGACCCGGGCGACCAGTTCCTTGGCACCCACCCGCCCAACGCCGCACGCCGCCAAACCGTTGCCAATACGGTCGCCAGACTGCAATAGAGCCCACCGTCAAGAGCATCCTTACTCGTACCCATGCCAGAGCGCTTGAACCGGGACCGAGGGCGGGGCAAGCTGTGCGTGGAATAGATTGAAAAGGCAGAGTGATGCTTCCCAAATGGCGGCTGTTTCTAAAAGACACGCTTGAAAAACTCTGGGTCGTGGCGGTGCTTTATGCCGCGCTCGCCATTTTGACCAATGCCGCCGCGATATTCATCGGCCCGCTGCTCCCTGACGGATTGGGCGATCTGCTCGGGGCTGGCGCGGTCGAAACCGTGCTTACCATTCTCGCCAGTTCGATGCTGTCCGTTGTGACGTTTTCACTCGGCATCATGGTTTCGGCCTTTGCAGGCGCTGCTGGAAACGTCACACCGCGCGCCACCGCATTGCTGAAAACCGACCGCACCACCCAGCGCGTGCTGGCCACTTTCCTCGGCTCATTCATCTATAGCCTGATGGGCATCATCGCGCTGAAAGCAGGTGTGCTGACCGAGAATGACCGTCTGGTCTATTTCATCGTGACCATCCTTGTCGTTGTGATCGTCGTGATCGCGATTCTGCGCTGGATCGCGCATCTGACCGTGTTCGGCTTGATGAGCGATTCTATCGCCAAGGTCGAAACCGCGGCGGACCGCGCCTTATCCCAACGCATCAAATCACCCTATCTGGGCGGCCATGGTCTGGCGGGAAAACCACCCGCCGAGGCGCATCCACTCACACAAGACGATATCGGCTATGTGCGCCACATCGACATGGACTGGCTGCAGGAACATGCCGCGGAAAGCGGCTGCCATATCTATGTCGCCGCCCTGCCGGGCTCCTTTGTCTATCCCGGCGCCGTCATCGCCTATGCGCTTGGTCCGCGTCTGGAAAAGGACAGCAAGATCACCTCGGCCTTTACCATCGGCAGCAATCGCAGCTTCGAGCAAGACCCGCGCTTCGGCCTTGCCGTGCTGACCGAAATCGCCGAGCGGGCGCTGTCGCCTGCGGTCAACGATCCGGGCACCGCGATTGATATTCTGGGCCGCGCCGTGCGTTTGCTGGCCACCGTGGCCGATCATGCCGAACCGGAACTGAAATACCCTAATGTCTGGGTGCCGCCGATCACCGTGCCGGATATGCTGGAAGATATTTTCCCCGCCATTGCGCGGGACGGCGCGGCAATATTCTCGGTCCAGATCCGCTTGCAGAAATCCTTGCTCGCCCTTGCCAAAATAGCCCCGCATCAGTTCGGCGCCCCGGCTCTGCACCAGTCAGAACTGGCATTGGCGCGATGTGAGGCAAAGCTCCTCCCCTATGAAAATGACGCCCTGCGTGGCATCTCTGCCGAGATTGCAGCCACGGCCGCCCGTCCCCAACCCCGCCCGATCTGATCCGCTCTGCTTTGATCTGCGTCAAGGCGGCTGCCCTCGCGCTGGCCCAGACTTGGCTGACAGGTCCAGAACGCAGCGGAGGAATGCAATGATCGGATATGTCGAAGACCCCATAACCTGGGCCTTGGTCCGGGGCATGGCCCGGCGCGCGGGCGTGGACGTGCCCGCTGCGGTGTTTGAAGGCTGGCTCAGCAGGTCGGAACTGGCAAGCATGGTCACGCGCTGCCAGACCGCAAATTGTTCCAAAAGCTGCATGGATGTGCTGGCAACCCCTCATTGTGCCGCCATGACACCGCCCGCCTTCTGCGCCATCAAGTCGGATTTGGATGCGTTGGCCCCTTCCCCTGACTGATGCGCCCTGTTGCCTGATGGTTAAGCCGCTATACTCTGCTCCCAAAATAGCGTGAGGGTGGATGCAACAGATTTTGAATGTCGTCAGCGATCGCGGCTCCCGCTATGCGGTCTCCGGTGGTCCCGCCAAAAACCGGGCCGAGATCGACCAGTTTCTCAAAGACCTGAAGGCCAATAAGAAATTTGCCAAAGCCACGCATAATTCCTGGGCAATCCTGACCTCCGAGGCTGGCCCGTTGAAAAATGATGACGGTGAGGCAGGCGCAGGGGCCGCAATCCTGCGCATGCTGGAACGTGAGGGGCTGCAAGATCATATCGTCGTGGTGACACGCTGGTATGGCGGCACGCATCTGGGCGGTGACCGTTTTCGCCACGTCACGGCCTGCACCCGCGCCTACCTCGACCTGCTCTGATCAGGCCCGCGATTTCATCTGGTCAAAAATATCCCCGCCGGAGGCTCCGCCGCTGGAAAAGCCCTCTGGCGGCAGAGCATCTCTTCACAGATCGTTCAACCTTTTTTGCCGATCTTCGGCTCCGTTCCGGCTTTCAGCCGTTTGATATTCGCGGCATGACGCCAATAAACCAATAAGGTCAGGATAATGCCCAAGATCATCATCCGACCCTCGCCAAAGACCAGCATCCACATCGTTGAAGAGGCCGCCGCGACGAGCGCGGCAAGCGATGAGATTCGCCCGAGAAGGGCCGCCACAAGCCAACTGGCGCAGGCCGCAAGGCCAACGGGCCAGGCCAGCGCCAATAGTGTGCCCAGAAAGGTGGCGACGCCTTTGCCCCCCTTGAACCCCAGCCAGACCGGAAACAGATGCCCCAGAAAGGCTGCCAACCCCGCAAGCTGCGCCGCATCATTGCCCACCAGCGCCCGCGCGATCAGCACGGCAATGCCCCCCTTGCCCGCGTCCAGCAGCAAGGTTGCCAGTGCGGCGGGCTTGTTGCCGGTGCGCAGCACATTCGTGGCCCCGATATTGCCCGAGCCGATCTTGCGCAAATCACCCAGCCCCAGCGCCCGCGTGATCACCAGACCAAACGGCACCGAGCCCAACAGATAGGCCAGTAAGGCCACGACAAGCAGCAGCATCGGGCCAGTGGTTAACTCAGGCATTTGGTGTCTCTCCCATTGCGAAAACCTGTTTTCCGGCGACGAATGTGGCGATTACTCGCCCCTCCATCCGTTGCCCGTCGAACGGTGTATTCTTCGATTTTGACTGCAACTTCGTACGGTCCAGCATAAACGGCGCATCCGGATCGAACAGCACCAGATCGGCGGGCGTACCTTCTGCCATGCGGCCCTGCGGCAGGCCAAGCCGCTTTGCAGGGTTCAGCGCCATCGCGCGGAACAGCGTCGGCAGGTCCATCGCACCGGAATGGTAAAGGCGCATGGCCGCAGGCAAGAAGGTTTCAAGTGCCACAGCCCCCGCTGCCGCCTCTTCAAAGGGCAGGCGCTTGCTTTCCTCATCCTGTGGGCTGTGCATCGAACAGATGATGTCGATCAACCCGCTCGCCACCGCCTCGACCACGGCCAGGCGATCCTCTTCGGGGCGCAAAGGCGGGGTCAGTTTGAAAAAGCTGCGATAATCACCGACATCCAGATCATTCAGCGTCAGATGGTGGATCGACACCCCCGCCGTGACATCCAGCCCGTTGCGCTTGGCCCGCTCCAGCGGCGGCAAAGCGCGCGCGCAGGTGATCTGGTCGGCGTGGTAGCGCACGCCCGTCATCTCGACCATGCCAAGATCACGGTCCAGCCCGATACGCTCGGCCATCTGGTGAACGCCGGGCAAGCCCAGAAGCGAGGCGAACTTGCCGCTTGTCACCGCCGCCCCTGCCGAAAGGCCGGGGTCTTGCGGGTGGCCGATGACCAAGGCGCCGAGGCTGCGTGCATAGGTCAGAGCGCGGCCCAGTACCTTGGTATCGCTGACCACATGGTCGCAATCGGTAAAAGCCAGCGCGCCCGCGTCCAGCATGAAGCCGATCTCGACCATTTCGCGCCCTTGGCGGCCTTTGGTCAGCGCGGCCATATGATGGATGCGCACCGGGGCCTCGGCAGCGCGGCGGGTGACGAATTCCAGCACCTCGGGCGTGTCAATCGCGGGGTCTGTATCGGGACGGGCAATCACGGTGGTCACGCCGCCCGCCGCCGCCGCCAGCCCAGCGGAGCGGAAGCTCTCGCGATGCCGCTCGCCCGGCTCGCCGATCTTGACGCCGATATCGACGATCCCCGGCGCAAGGCATTTGCCACGGCAGTCCACAACTTGCGCATCTTTCGGCGCGCTTGCGGCCCCGATCGCGGCGATCAAACCGCCATCGAGGATCACATTGCCAACAGTCTCCGTCCCGGCCTCCGGGTCGATGATACGGGCGTTTTCAAGAAAAAGCGTCATAGGGGCCTACCAGTACGGAAAGGTCAGCGCTGCGTCTGACCGAAGGAAAGAGGTATTTTTGCCAAGATGAAATGGGCAAGCGGGCGCGCGGAAAGAGCCGATGTCAAAAGCGGGGCGGGTCATATAGCTCGCCCCTGCTTTGCGGCTGTAATCGCGGCAATCACAGCGTTCTGATCGGCCATGTATTTCATCAGATGTTTGTCGCCGGAATGGGTAACGATTTGCACATCGCCCAAGAACCCCCGCGCCAGTTTGATCTGTGCCAGCTCAATCTCTCGCCCGCCGGGGCCCTGCAGGCGCTGGTCGGTCAGGCGCCATTGCGCCGTCAAGGCCTCGGATACCAGATACCAGCCCCGTGCGCCCATTGCCGCGACAGCAGCCACAGGCCCGACCCAAGGCGAGGGATTGCCGATCGCAACCAGAACCACCCCGGCGACAAAGCCACCGAGCACCGCCATGATCGCATGGCTGCGCCAATATGCGTTCTTATCGGCGTCCCATTCGGCGAGCATCGCCTCATCCGGACGCAGCGGCGATTTCACCGCTTCCCCCATCACCGTATCGCGTGGCAGTTCAGGCATCTTCATCCCCTTCCGCATTGGCGCGTTCAACCTGCACCTTTCGCATCATGGCATAAACATCGCGCGCGTTGGAGAGCCGTTCAAAGCCGATGCTCTGTATCGTCTGCGTGGCGCCGCCAATCCGCGTCCGGCTGCGGCGCATCTGCGGGACATGGCGCGGCATCGCATGCACGGCGCGGGCAAACCACACCGACCCGAGATCGCCGGCCTCAAGCACCAACCGCGTTTCGGGTCCGATCTCGTATCGTTCCAGACTGCGCTTTCCCTTCGCGTCTACCCCGATATAAGCCGCACGATTGGTCAGCGTGTAATAGCTGTTGCGCCGCCGCCGCGCATCCGTCCAGAACCGCCCTATCAGCAGTTGCAACCCGATCAGAAGAAACGGCACACCGAACAGAGGAAAAACGGCGTTGATCACACGGCCGACAGTATCATTCAACTGACCTGTCATCAGATAGGCGGTGACGATCCAGAACAGCGAAAATCCGGTGAAGAACAGCGCGAAGAGGGTTTGCGCCGACCAGAAGCCGCTGAAATCCAGCGCGCCATCCGGGGCGCCCTGCCAGAGGATTTCCTCCCCTTCGTCCAAGATACCTTCCCAACCGGAATGGGGCGTGTCAGCCATCCTGCCCTCCCGGCTGCCAAGGTTGCCGCGAGGCCGTTGTCACACCATCACTCCGGCGGCCTTTGCCCCGCGTTCGGCCCGCAGGTTGCGTGCCAGCAGGTCCATGCAGGCCATGCGCACCGCAACGCCCATTTCCACCTGTTCCTGAATCACCGAGCGGTTAATGTCATCGGCAATCTCGCCGTCAATCTCGACCCCGCGGTTCATCGGGCCGGGGTGCATGACGATCGCATCGGGTTTGGCATGGGACAGCTTTTCGGCATCCAACCCGTAGCGGTGATAATATTCGCGCTCGGACGGGATGAAGCCACCGTCCATCCGCTCTTTCTGAAGGCGCAGCATCATCACCACATCCGCCCCCTCCAGCCCCTTTTGCATGTCGTCAAACACTTCGCAGCCGAACTCGGCAACGCCTGCGGGCATCAAGGTCGGCGGAGCCACCAAACGCACGCGGTTTTCCATCTTTCCCAGCAGGATCAGGTTCGACCGCGCCACGCGGCTATGTGCAACATCGCCACAAATAGCCACGGTAAGACGTTGAATCCGCCCCTTGGCCCGTCGGATCGTCAGCGCGTCCAGCAAGGCTTGGGTCGGGTGTTCATGTCGCCCGTCGCCTGCGTTCAGCACCGCGCAATTTACCTTCTCCGCCAAGAGGTTCACCGCCCCCGAGGCCCCGTGACGCACGACCAGCAAATCAGGGTGCATCGCATTCAGCGTCAGCGCCGTGTCGATCAGCGTCTCGCCCTTTTTCACACTCGACTGGGCCACGGACATATTCATCACATCCGCGCCAAGCCGCTTGCCTGCCAGTTCAAACGAGGCCTGCGTGCGGGTGGAATTCTCGAAGAACATGTTGATCTGCGTCATCCCCGCGAGCGCATCCGATTTCTTGATCGAGCGGCGGTTCAGATCGACATATTTATCTGCAAGATCCAGAATCGCGCGGATTTCATCGGGGGCAAGATGCTGGATCCCCAGCAAATGACGTGCGCGAAAACTCATTTCGTCCTCCTTGCCTTGGCGTGGGTTGCTTATGGCAAAGTGCCGCGCAGGGGGCAACGCTTAGTTCGTTGCTGACAGCAGGCCAAGATACGGAACACAGGCAGGTCCAGGCAGAGGCCCTGCAGACCGCACAAAGCGCATCCCCTTGAACGACCAACGAAAGGCTGCTGTCCGGTGTTTTGATCGACCAGCAACACAACTGCCGAAGGCCCACCGTCAATCAATCGGCCCAAATCCCTGCCCCAAAACCGCACCGCAGCAAGCGGCAGCCCCAACAGCGCAATAAAATGCAAGCCCCGGATGCGCCGGAAACGCGGTGCCGATCAGAAAATTTGCGCCATAAATAAGGACGAGTTCGCTTCGCATCACTGCTGGCTCCTTGGCCGCTCGACGCTTTCGCAGCAATCTTCCAGCGCAACGCAAATTCATCTTGGCACAAATACCTGCGCCGCAGGCATGCGCCGCGGCACGCGGCGCCCGGCCCAACGGGATGCGGGGGGTTTGGCCCCCAAAGACGGGCGGGAGGTCCCCCCTAATCGCCACCTTGCTCCGACCCAATCCCCGCCCTACTCTGACCGCATGGGAATCGAGACCAACATCGCCGATTACGACTGGGACACCGCACTGGCTGCGTTGGCCTGGCAGGTTGAAATGGGTGTGACCGAGGCGATCGCCGAAGAGGTAATCGATCGCTACGGATTGCCCGAGAAACAAGATGCAATTCTTCCCAAGCCCACCAACGCGTCCGCACCAAAAGCCGCAGCGCCACAACTGCAGGACTTGCCAAAACCCGATACCACGCTCGAAGCCCAAAAAGCCGCCAAACCTTGCACCGATCTGGCGGCCTTGCGTAGCGCGCTGGAGGGGTTCGAGCATTGCGAACTGAAAAAAGGCGCCCGCAATCTGGTGTTCGCGGATGGAAATCCGGCCGCGCCCCTGATGATTGTTGGCGAGGCGCCGGGCCGTGATGAAGACATGGAGGGGCGGCCCTTTGTTGGCCGCGCGGGCCAGTTGCTCGACAAGATGCTCGCCGCG
>JBFHGI010000083.1:0-7691 GCA_041583175.1 Pseudorhodobacter sp.
ACGCGCAGCTCGGGGCAGGCGAGCATCATCACAACCCTGTCCACGCCTCCTAGCTCTGCCAGAAACTCGGTATGCCCTGGAAAAGCAAAACCTGCGCCGTCTTTCAGGGCCTTCTTGTGGATGGGGGCCGTGCAGACTGCCGAAGCCTCACCATTGGTCACAAGGTCAACCGCACGCGCAATCACCGCAATGACATCGGCGGCATGGTCGGCCTGTGCTATGCCGGGCGTATTGATGCTGCGGAAACGATGCGGCAGCACCGGTAATACCCCCGCAGGAATGTCCATGGCCTGCGCGGGCTGGTCTATGGTCTGATACGCGCAATCCTCGGGCAAATGGCGCGGATCACCAATCCAGAAGAAAGGGACCGCTGCCCCTAGGTCAAGCCGCGCTTTGGCTGCTATTTCAGGCCCGATGCCAGCAGGTTCGCCACAGGTCAGGGCGATGGGGCGGTCCACCAGCGGGGGTTGCATGGCTTATGGTTCGCGGATGATGGCGTTGAAGCGGAGTTCCGCCAGATAGCTTTGCGCCACAGCTCCAAGGCGCTCGTTCAACAGACGCTCTTGGACTTCCTGACGGGTCGGCGGCACCTCTTGCTCGGGCGTGCGCGAACACAGCATCAGGAAGACATGTGCGCCACCGCTGGCAAAATCGGTGCTTTCATTCGGGTCCAGATCGGCCAGCGCCCGCCCGATATTGGTGGGCAGTTCGGCTGCAGATTTCGTTTCGCGCAAAAGTCGATCGGCGGGCTGGCCCTTGGCCTCGCCGTAAAGATCGTTGCAGGTGTCGATCTTGGCACGCAACTCGGCAGCCGCCTCGGCACCCTTTGCCGCAGGAAGCAGGTATTGCGCGTAGTCAATGGTGATGGATTGCGGGCCAAGGCCCTCAATCTCTTCCAAACCGTTCAACTGGAACAGGCCAACTGCACCGCCCATGGCAACGGGCTGCGAAACCTCACCCGGGGCAAGCCCGAGGATAACAGGGGCAAGGGCTGCGGGCAGGTTGGCCAGCGGCATCCAGTCCAGCCGACCGCCACGCCCTGCCGTTGGAGAGGCCGAATTCCGGCGCGCCGCCGAAGCAAAACCGCCCTCTGTTTTGATCTGTGCACGCAAGCGTTCCGCGCGGGCAAAAACCGCCTCTTCCTGACCGGGAGGTGCGGGAATGACCAGTTCCGAGATCAGCACGCGCAGCGCGGTATTGCCGTTGCCAGCCGCAATCGCCCGATCAATCTCGGCCTCGGAGATCGTCGTTTTCCCTGCGAATTTCTGGCGGATCACTTCGCGCCAGACCAGACCGGCCTCCACGAAGTCACGGAAGGTCTGTGGCGAAACACCGGCCTGGCCGAGGGCCTGGATAAACTGTTCGGCCGTAAGCTGGGCGCGGCCAGCGAATTCTTCCATCCCGCCGGCAATCTGGTCGGGTGTCGCCGCAATTTTCAGCGCTTTCGCCGCCGCCATGCGAAGCCTGTCTTCGATCAATGCCTTGACCGCTTCCTCCTCCAGATCGCCGGGGGTCCGGAACAGGCGAAGCATTTGCATCCGCTGCTGCACTTCGAACTCGGTGATCGCACGGTCATTCACATAGATGCGCGGAGCAAACATGTTCTGGCCCTGTGCATGGGCATCACCGGGGGCCACAACCAGCAACAAGGCGGACAGGGCAAAGGCAAGTGGAGCAAGGCGGGTCATTCAACTTCTTCTCATAGCAAGGATCTTTGGCCCGAAGGCGGCGATCTGGTGAGTATGTGGTACTCCGTCCATCAGGGTCATGGCAACACTTTAACCGCTGCAGGCACTGGCAGGTCCACGTTTGCCGCTGCCGCCAAAGCCGATAAGATCGACGGAGAGGCCAAAATCAGTGGTCGGACTGACACTGGTGGAGGATGTGAAGCGGCGTTTTACCGCAAGGTCGAGTTTCAGGCATTCGTTCCGGAAAGCAAGGTTGAGCCCGGCCGAGGCGGCTCGATCCGCAACAAAATCATAACGGGCGTTCAGGCTGCCTTCCCAATTCGCGTTGAACTGGTAGCGGCCATCCAGCGTCAGCTCCGATACATCGGTGTCGCGGCTTTCGGTCGCGTCTGCAAGCATCCGGACATAGGACGAGGACAGGCCGTATTTGTCCCGATCCAGATCAAGCCGCATCTCGCCCTTTGTGATCGTGAAATCATTGTCAAAGACGATGCGGTTGGTCATGCTGACCCCGTTGGCAAACGAGAGACGCATTGCGCCCAACCAATCCGAATGCATATCCTGAAGCCCCGAGGCGACACCAAATTGCCCCGCATCCGTGTTGCGATAGATCCGGCCAAAGGTCAGCCCGAGAGTCCAGCCAGTCGGTGCAATGCGTGTATAGCTCAGCCCGACATTGACACGAGAGCCGTTCTCGATCGCATCCGCGCCCGGAAAGCGGCTGAGCGAGAAGAGGTTGCCTTCGTCAAATTCTACCAACACGCTGTCTTCGTTGGGGATGACGGCGCTGTTCCGTTTGGTGGCGACCACCTGCACAATCGGCTCGATAATATGGCTGACGCCATTGCGGGATGCCCGCACCCAAGGCCAGCGAAGCTCTATCCCCGCGCCGATATGGCCGCGAAAGCTGTCTCCGGCATAGGTGTTGTCTTGCTTTATGCTATAGAAATCACCGTTCATTTCGGTGAGGACGGTGCCAAGAATGCCTGCAGGCAAGACCCAGTTGCGGCGCCAATCCGCCGTGAAGGACAATCGGGTAACGTCACGCCCATCGCTGATGTCGTCGCCGTCGCTGTCGGTCGCCAGATCGGAACTGCGGTAATGGCTGTGGGATTGTACCCTGAAGCCACCCTCGCCGCCGATGAGCTTGGGGCTGAACCGGCGCTGATAGGTCAGATCAGCCAGAATCGTGGGAAGCATGCTGTTCACATCGCCATCACGAATGGAGCGGAAATTTATCACCCGAGCCGAGATATGTTCATTCCGGCGGGTGCGCGACACCTCGACACGGCTTTCCAGACGATCCTCGGAAGAAATGCCGTAATCGAGCAGATAGGCCTCATCAGAGACCACGATGCCGGAAAAACTGAGCGTGAAATCGCGGGGCAGGGCGAAACGGCCCGCAGCGGTAAGATAGCCCCGAGTCTCCCCCGGCAGCAAATCGTCGCGCGACAAAGCACCGTTCAATTCTATCATGCCAGTGCTAAAGGCCTGACGGTAGCGCAACTCAAGGGTCTGCGCGTCCTTGGAGGAGATATAGGGCGTGACCGTCAGGTCCTTGTCATCGCCGATCCGAATGAAATAGGGAACTTTGACGCCAAAACCCAAGCCGCTGGTGGTCCGGAAAGAGGGGGCCAGAAAGCCTGTCTGACGCTTCAGTGTCGGGTCGGGAATCCGCAGATGGGGCAACCAGAAAATCGGAACGCCGCCCATGCGGAAGGTCGCATTCTCAAAATAGATCTGACGCTCCAGCTCGTCATGGATGACGCGGTTCGCACGGATTTCCCAAAGCGGTGTCGGATTGTTGGCGCAAATCTTGCAGGACGACACCACCGTGTTGTTCAAGCTGGTATAGCGCCCGCCGATGCGCATCATCTCGGACGCGGCGAGTTGCAATTGCTGGTCCAGCACCAGTCGCGCGCTTTGCAATATGCCGTCCGAGAGGTCTGACGACAGCTCTGCCTGATCTGCCAGAACGATGGTGCCGCTTTCGTCCGTCAGCACAATCGGGCCTGCAATGATCAAACGGTCCGCGCCGCGATCATAGGTGATCGAGCTGGCCTTCAGACGGCGGCCCTTCTGGAACACCTCGACGTTTCCGGTTGCAACCAGCGTGTCATTGCCTGCAATCGCCACACGGTCGGCAACAAGCGAGGCCATATCCTGTGCCAGAACCGGTGCGCCGCCCAGGAGCGCGCAGAGTGTCAGGAGCATGGTGAAGAGACGCATCAGCCATCCTCCAGATGTAGCAACAAACCGAGCGACAGGAATATCGCGGCAACAGGCGGGCTCCACGCGGCAAGCACGATCGGGATTTGGCCATTTTCCCCCAATACCTGCGCGAAATTCCGCAAAAAGAAAATAGCAAAACCACCGGCGAGCGCAAAGAGAACCATTTGACCAGTTTTGCCAAACCGTGCATGGCGCATGGTGAAACCGGCGGCGACGAGCACCATCGCGGCCAGCAGCAAAGGCAGTGCCATTTCCATTTGCAGCCAGACGCGATGCGCACGGGCGGAAAAGCCTGCCTGTTCCAGCTTGGTGATGTAATCGGGAAGGGCCCAGACCGGAATGGCCGAGGGGTCGCCGAAACTGTCGCGAATCCGGTCGCGCGTGAGTTCCGAATTCAGCCGTGCCGCAGGCTCCAGCCGCGCGCCAAGCTCGGGGTTCTGCGCCGTCATATCCCAGTATTTTGCATTCGTGAGTTGCCATGCGCCGGGGGTCAGTTCCGCCTCTTCCGCTTCGATCCGCTGGATGGGGATACCGTCTTGATCGAACATCAGGAAGGTTGCCCCGAACAGGCGGGTGCCTTCGGCATCGGCGCGGACAGCTTTTATGACGGCCTGCCCCTCCGGCCCACCCTGACGCAACCAAAGCCCGTTCTCGCTGATCGACAGAACGCTTTCCTCTCCGCGCGCCTGATGGGCATAGAGCAGATCATATTGCTTGGTGGTCGCCGCCACCAGCGGGTTCAAGACAGCAACCACAAGGCAACCCAGAACCAGCGCGGCCAGGACCGGAGCCATCAAGAACCGCAGGCCCGAACGTCCTGCCGCCCGCACGATCACCAATTCGCTGCTCTTGGCGAGCGACAGAAACAGCGTGATGGCGGCAAGGATGAAGATCAGGGGTAGAATAGTGTAGAGATTGGCCGGAACATTCAACAGCGCCAAGGTCGCCGCTTCGGTCAGAGTTATGCTCTTGCTTGAGAAACGGCGGAGCTGTTCGACCATGTCGATCAGCATCAAAATGCCGAAGAATACGAAGAAAACCTGAGCCACCGCTTTGAAAAACCGGCTTACGAAATAAAGGCTTAGCGTCATGCGTGCGCCCTTTCCGAGCTGGTCGGGCCGGGGCCTGCGGCGTGGCGGCGGCGCGGGCGTTGCGCGACCCATAGCATGAGGCCTGATATGGCAACCCCCAAAACCGGCGCGACATAGACCAAAGCCCAGCCATTCGGCACAACCAGAGAGGCCGAAGTGCTGGCATTGTTCACCATCTGCAAAACAATCAACACCACCACAGCTCCGACGATCTGCCGCCAAAGCCCAAAGCGGCTGAACGCCCCCAAGAGCAAGGATGCAAAACCGATCAGCGCAGTCGCCAGTGCCAGGAACGGTTGGCCAATGCGGGAATGCCCTTCGGACAGCAGCGTTGCCGCATTGGCGCTGGTTTCTGCCGTCAGGGCCTCGGTCGGGTTCAGCAGTTCCAGAGTCGAAAGCTCATCCAGCGATCGCGTGCTGCGGGGGCCCGCCACCAAGAGCCCGCCCAGATCATAGGTGAAATCGGTGAAATGCGTCACGGCAAGGCGTTTTTTCACGGGGTCGTAGCTCTGGCTCATCCCGTCAAACATGATCAGCTTCGGATCCACATCGCCGCGCACCAGCAAGGCCTTGCGCGCTGTGTAGGTCGTGCGGCTGCCGGTCCCGCGATCATCCGACAGGAACACATCCGCCAACTCCCCAGTCTCGGTAATTTCGCGGATGTAGAAGGTGATGCCATCTGTGGGATGCATGAACTGGCCGTCCACCAACAGCCGCGCCGTCAGGTTGGCGCTGATCTCGGCTGTCCGGTCGGCGACGACGGCGCGGCTTGCCGGCACAATAATGTTATACAGCAGGATCAGCATCACCGAGACACAAAGCCCGAAGTAGAACACGGGGCGCGCCAGTCGAAAGGCCGAAAATCCGGTGGCCTGCATGACGACGAGTTCACCGTCTTGCGTCAGCCTGTTGGTGGTATAAACCGCCGCTGCGAAAGCCGATACCGGCAGAACGATGCGGATGACATTCGGCAGGGTGAGCAGCGATATTTCAAGAAACACCAGCGCGGATTGGCCGTCGCCGATGATCTGGTCAAACAGGCCAACCGCACGGTTGACCCAATAGATCAACACTAGAATTAGGGAAAAAAATCCAAACAGCGCAAGAAATTGCGACAGCAGGTATCTGTCGAATCTGGTCACGCGCTTGTTTCTCCTACCACTGACTGGCCCTGACATTAACGGATAACCCCGACAGGGAAAACTCATATCTGTTAAAAAACATGGGGTGTGTCGGCGAAAACCTGCTCTGACGCAGCGACGCGGTCGGGTCTGGTCAACGGGAATGGCAGGGGGTAGGCTTTGCCGCGAAGGCTGCCTTGCGCGGCTGTTTCTTCTCAATTGGAAAGACCACAGATGACCCACCCTTTGCCGATCCAGTTTCAGGAAACCGACCTAGAGGCGCTGGCCGATTTTGCCGGACGTATCGCCTTGCTCGTGGCCCCTGACGATGTCGCGGCCCGCAGCCCTGCCGCGCGCCGGTTGAACCGTTTGACGAAAGGTGCACTCAACCGGTTTCTGGAATCGGAGGCTTGGGGGAAGGTAAAAGCGGGCGAAGCGCTTGATCTGGGTTGGCCCGCAGGGCTGGCGGCCGAGGCGTTGCAGATCGTGAAGGCGGGGCCGCGCGCAGATGTGGCAACTGCCCGAAAGGCGGGTGCCGCGATTGGCAAGGCGGTTGGGAAATCGGGCGCGCTGGTTCTGGCCGGTTCCATGCAGCGGGCAGCCGAAGTGTCCTTCGGTCTTGCCCTGCGCGCCTATGATTTCGAGCCGCATAAGACCGGCACCCCCACCGAACGCGGGGCCGTGACCATGATGGTCACCAAACCCGAAGAGGTCGCCGCCGCAGCCAAACCGATGGCCGCAGTGGCCGAAGGTGTGTTTTTCACCCGCGATTTGGTGAACGAGCCTGCCAATGTGCTGACCACCTATGATTTCGCCGCCCGCCTCGCCGCCATGCAGGAACTGGGGCTGGAGGTCGAAATTCTGGAAGAGGAGGATCTGACCAAGCTGGGCATGGGCGCGCTTCTCGGCGTCGGCATGGGGTCGGAAAGCCCTTCCAAAGTGGTCGTGATGCAGTGGAACGGCGGCGGCGACGAGGCGCCTTTTGCGCTTGTCGGTAAAGGCGTTGTTTTCGATACCGGCGGCATTTCCATCAAGCCTGCGGGCGGAATGGAAGATATGACGATGGATATGGGCGGCGCGGGCGTCGTTTCGGGCGTGATGCGCGCTTTGGCGTTGCGCCGCGCCAAAGCCAATGTCGTGGGGATTGTCGGTCTGGTGGAAAACATGCCGGATGGTCGCGCGCAGCGCCCCGGCGATGTGGTCAAATCCATGAAGGGCGACACGATCGAAGTGATCAACACGGATGCCGAAGGGCGTTTGGTGCTGGCCGATGTGATGTGGTACGCGCAAGAGCGGTTCAAACCGGTCGGGATGATCAACCTCGCCACGCTGACTGGCGCGATCATTATCGCCTTGGGCCATGAAAATACGGGCGTCTTCAGCAATGACGACGGGCTGTGCGACGCGTTCCTGAAAGCTTGTAAGTCGGAGGGCGAAGGCGCGTGGCGGATGCCGATGGGGGACGCCTATGATGCCAAGCTGAAAAGCCGGATCGCAGATATGATGAATGTCGGCGGGCGCGATGGGGGGGCGATTACCGCCGCACAATTCCTCAAGCG
>JBFHGI010000084.1:0-7661 GCA_041583175.1 Pseudorhodobacter sp.
GCGGCGTGGTGGCGCAGGCAATCGCCATGACGGGCAAATCGGCGGGCATTCCGTGCTGGATCAGGCGGGCCGAAATCTCGGGCATATTGGCCACGCCCAGATAGACCACCAAGGTGGTTTGCGGGTTGGCAAGGCTGGCCCAATCCAGATCGAGTGCGGCATCCCGCGCGCGGTGGCCGGTGACATAGCGCACGCCGGTCGCCAGACCGCGATGGGTCAGCGGCACGCCGGTGCTGGCAGCAGCGCCTTGGGCGGCCGTGATGCCCGGCACATACTCAACCGCAAAACCTAGCGCTTGCAATGCTGCGGCTTCTTCAGAGCCACGGCCGAAAATCAACGGATCGCCGCCTTTCAGCCGCGCAACCTGCAAGCCGTGGCGGGCCAGATCGACCAGCAAGGCGTTGATCTCATCCTGAGAGAGCTTGTGGCATTTGGGCAGCTTGCCCACGTCGATCTTGCGCGTCCCTGCGGGGATAAGCGCCATGATCTCGGGGCTGACAAGGCGGTCGAAGACCACGACATCACAGGACTGCAACAGACGCAGCGCCTTGACGGTCAGCAAATCGGGGTCGCCCGGACCGGCGCCAATCAAGAAAACCTTGCCCGGAAGAATACTGCGCGCGGTGTCTTTCATGGCATCTCTCATCAAGGAACGGGATTGGGAAGGGTTGGGGCGGCAGGCCTTCCGCCGCCCCGGGGATCGGTTCAGTAAACGTCCGACCGTGTGTTATAGACGTTGAACTTGCCTGTCGGCGTGATCAGGCGCGGGTCTTTGATGACCTTTTTCAATTCCAGCGTTTTGTCATCGACGACGACAATCGCGCTTTCCTTGTCTTTGGCATTCCAGACCGAGAACCAGACTTCGGTGCCTTCCTTGTTGAATTCGGGCTGCACGACGCGGGGTTGTCCGTCGGTAATGCCCGCCCATTCCCCGATTGGCAGCGTCACGAATTCCGGCTCTTCGCCGTCTTTCATGTCGCTGATGGTGAACACGGCAACCGAGCCGGAGGTTTCGGCATCGGGGTTCAGCGTGGCATCCACATAGAGGTGATCCGATTCCGGATGCGTCTTGATGAACAGCGAGCCGCCGCCAAGGGCGCTGAAGCTGTCAACGATTTGCCAGGCCTGATCCGCGTGGCCTTCAGGGTCTGTGCCGATCAGGGCCACGGATTCATCGCCAAGGTGGGATGTTGCCCAAACCGGCCCGAAATCGGGGTGGGTAAAGTTGGCCCCACGACCCGGATGCGGCGTTTGGCCGCCGGTTTCGGTGATCGCTGTCAGCTTCGACTCTTTGGTGTCGATCACGACCAGCTTGCCCCGCGCGTTCGCCGCCGTAATGAAATAGCGGTGCGTGCTGTCCAGACCGCCATCGTGAAGGAAGCGTTCCGCCTCGATCTCGGTGGTTTTCAGGTTTTGCAGGTCGGTGTAATCGACCATCAAGATCTTGCCGGTTTCTTTGACGTTGACGATGAATTCCGGCTTGTAATGGCTGGCCAGAATTGCGGCGACGCGCGGTTCGGGGTGATAGACCTGCTCGTCATAGATATTGCCACGGGTCGAGACGATCTTTTTCGGCTCCAGCGTGTCGCCATCCATGATGACGTATTGCGGCGGCCAATAAGCACCGGCAATGGCGTATTTATCCTCATACCCCTCAAATTTCGAGGTTTCGATCGAACGCGCCTCGGCCCCGATCTTGATCTCGGCCACCGGGCCGGGAACCTCCATCCACAGATCGATCATGACGATCTTGGCGTCGCGGCCAATCACGAACAGATAGCGCCCCGAAGCGGAAATACGGCTGATATGCACCGCATAGCCGGTGTTGATGATTGCCTTGATTTCATAGGTTGCGCCGTCGATCAGCGCGATTTCACCCGAATCCCGCAGCGTGGTAGAGAAAAGATTGTCGATGTCGATATCATTCATCTTTTCTTTCGGACGATCTTCGGGCGCGACGATCACCTTCCAGGTCTCCAGCATCTCCGGCATACCGAATTCTGGCGGAACAGGTGGTTCCAGCAGCAGATAACGCGCCATCAGGTCCACGTCATCTTCGGTCATATCGCCCGAGGTCCCCCAGTTGGGCATCCCTGCCGGAGAGCCGTAGGTGATAAAGCTGTGCAGATAATCATAGCCGTTTTCGCGGGTGATATCGGGTGTCAGCGGCTTGCCGGTGGCCCCTTTGCGCAGCACGCCATGGCAGCCGGCACAACGCTCGAAATAGATCTTGGTGCCGCGCTGGAATTCCTCTTGGGTCATCACGGGGTCGCCGTCTTTGCGGCCCGGAATCTCGACCTTGATCTGGCCGAGTGTCGTCATCGACGGCTCATAGGCGGCGGCGGGGCCGTCGGTGTGATCCTTTGGCTTGTCTTGCGCCAGAGCGGGGCCTGCAAGCAGGGCCAGCGCCAGTGCGGCAGTGCTGAGCATCCTGTGCCTGGCATGCGAGCGTTGGTGTTTCATCGGCTGTATCTCCGTATCGGCTGGTGAGGCTGCGATCACTATGGCGTGAACGCGATCGCGATTCCTTGACTTTGGTTAAGGCGGGGCGCGCGCGCTTTGGGCAGGGTCGTGCCACAGCAAAACAAGGGCCCCCTGATGCGATTCCTGAAAGGCATGTTCCGTGTCATAGCCCTTTGTCTGGCGGGCTATGCGCCGCAGGCGGCGGGCAATGGATTGGCGGGGGATGCCTTGGAAACCATTGCGCCGGATGCCAGTCTGGCCGCGCAGCTGCTTGAACTTGATACGCCTGTGCAACTGTCGCGGCAGGCCGATGGCGTGCCGGGTTGGACGGTGCGGGCCGAGGGGCGCGTGGTGGGCTATATCGGCTCCACCTGGGAGATTGCGGGATCGGTCGGCTATTCAGGGCGGCCCTTGGATGTGTTGGTGGCGCTGACGCCGGAGGCTGTGATTTCCGGCGCGCGGCTGATGCAGCATAATGAGCCGGTGCTGACACTGGGCATTTCGGATGCCGATATCGCCGCATATGTCAGCGGTTTTGCGGGCCAGGACCTGCGCGCGGCTGTGCCTGACAGACAAGACCTGCCCGACGTGATCTCGCGCGCGACCGTGTCCACGGGTGTTATCCGCGACGGCATTTTGCGCAGCGCCCGCACTTTGGCGATTGGCCGCGGGCTGATTGACGCGGCGGGGGGGATTGACCGGCTCACATTCACGCAGACCGATTGGCAGGGACTTCTTGCCGCCGGTGCCTTGATCGAGACGCGCGTTTCCATGACCGAGGCCGCTGCCGTTTTGACCGGTACGACGCCGCCGTTGCAACCCGGTGACGGCGATTTCATCCATCTTTGGCTGGGTTTGGTTGACCCGCCGAGCGTGGGCCAGTCGCTGTTGGGGCAGCAGGCCTATACCGCTGCCGTGGGCAATCTTGGCCCCGGCGCTTCGGCTTTGGTGGTGATTTCCTCGGGGCTTTATTCGCATCGCGGAACGGATTGGCGCAAATCGGGGGTCTTCGAGCGGTTGACGATTTCGCAAAACGGTACGGCGTTCCAACCGGGGGCGGACAGCTATCAGATGATCAAGCGCCTGCGGATCGAGGGTGCCCCCGAGGTCAAGGAGATCAGCCTGTTTCACCTGCCCGCAGCCATCGACCCGCTGATGCCGTTTCAGGTGACAGTGCAAGCCAGCCGCCCCACCGCCGAGGGGGAGGCGAGGATGGATATTCCGGTCGCATACCGTTTGCCCGACGCCTACCAGCTGGCCCCCGCCGCCCCCGATGTGCCCCTTTGGCAAAGCATCTGGCAGGCCAAACGGCTGCAAACCGGCATTGTTGTCGCGATGCTGGCTGTGCTGACGCTGATTCTCTTCGCGCAGGAATGGATCACCCGCCGCCCCCGCCTCTGGCGCCTTGGCCGCATCGGGTTTCTGACCACCACGCTGTTTGTGCTGGGCTGGGGGCTGAACGGGCAGCTATCGGTCGTGCAGGTGGTGGCCTTTGTCCACTCACTTCTGAACGGATTCCGCTGGGAGACATTCCTGATCGAGCCGGTGATTTTCCTGCTGTGGGGGTTCACCGCGCTTGGCCTCCTGTTCTGGGGGCGCGGTGTCTATTGCGGCTGGCTTTGCCCCTTCGGCGCGCTGCAAGAGCTGACGAATACCGCCGCCCAAGCGCTTGGCCTGCGGCAAATCGCGGTGCCGCAGGCGTTGCATGAGCGGCTGTGGGTGATCAAGTATACCGCTTTTGTGGGCATCCTCGCGCTGTCGTTCTATTCGATGCATGACGCGCTGATCGCCGCTGAATTCGAGCCGTTCAAGACCGCGATTTCGCTGCGCATGATGCGGGCCTGGCCGTTTCTTTTGTTTGTGGGCGCCATCCTGTTTGCGGGGCTGTTTATTGAAAGGTTCTATTGCCGCTACCTCTGCCCCTTGGGCGCGGGGCTGGCGATACCTGCCAAGCTAAAGATTTTTGACTGGCTGAAGCGCCGTCCGCAATGCGGTCGCGAATGCCGCTTGTGCGAAACCAAATGCACGGTTGGCGCGATTGATCCTTTGGGCCGCATCAACCCGAATGAATGCGTTTTGTGCCTGCGCTGCCAGATCATCATGAATGACCCCCACACCTGCCCCGTTCTAAAACGCCGCGCCCGCACAGGAGACCCCGCATGAACCGCCGCCGTTTTCTAACCATCACCGCCGCCGCCTTTTGTGCCTCGCCTGCGGTCGCGGGCCCTGCTGTCTGGAAAGGGCGCGCCATGGGGGCCGATGCGCAGATCGCCATAGTCGGGCTGCCCGAAAAGCGTGCCGCCCTACTTTGGCCAAAGATCGAAGCGCTGGTTGACAGGATCGAGGCCGATTTCTCGCTGTTCCGCGACTCGACTCTGACGCGGCTGAATGACACCGGCTATATCGCCAACACATCACGCGCCTTTCAAACCGTGGTGGCGGCAAGCGACCGCGTGAACAAGGCGACGGGGGGCGTGTTTGACCCGTCAATCCAACCGCTCTGGCGCGCAACAGCCGAGGGTGCGGAGCTGCGTGCCGCGCGGGCCTTGGTGGGCTGGGACAAGGTGAAATGGACGGAAACCGACATCCGGCTGGCACCCGACATGGCGCTGACCTTCAATGGCATCGCCCAAGGGTTTGCCGCCGATAGCGTCGCGGAATACCTTTATGGCAAAGGCTTTGGCAATGTGCTTGTCGATATGGGCGAGGTAATGGCCTTGGGCGGGAATGGCACGGACCCGTGGCGCATTGGCATTGCGGGGCCGCAAGGCGCGCCCTTGGCCGAGACCTTCTTGCAAAACCGTGCGCTGGCCACCTCGTCGCCGCGCGGCACGATCATCGGGGCGGATGCGCCCCATATCCTGAGCGCTTCGGGGGCAGCACCGCTGTGGAATACGGTTTCCGTCTCGGCCCCCTCGGCGGCTTTGGCCGATGCCCTGTCGACCGCGTTTTGCCTGATGGACCGCCCCGCGATCGACGCGGCGCTTGCGCAAATCCCCAATGCGCGGCTGGAGCATATTTCCTGACCATTCTGCTGTGTATTTGACTTTCGTTAAGGCGCGACTCGCCGCGCCCGTTCACAGAGAGTTTACCATCAACGGCCCCGAGCGTGCTTTGCGCATCCCTCGGGCAAGCTCTGGGAAAGGGAATGCGCAATGCGCGAAGTCATGACCAAGAGCATGGCACGCAATATCTTTTATGGCGGGTCACTGTTCTTCATTCTAATTTTTATCGGGCTGTCGTGGAACAGCCACCGGTATATCGTCACCACCTCCACCAATGCGGAAACCCTGACGGCCTCGGTCAAGGCTGGCAAACATCTGTGGGAAAAGCACGGCTGCATCAACTGCCATACGCTGCTGGGCGAAGGGGCTTATTTCGCACCGGAGTTGGGCAATGTGATGACCCGCTGGGGTGTCAATGGCGATGCCGAAGGCGGGTTTGACATGCTCAAGGCCTGGATGGATGCGATGCCCACCGGCATCGAAGGCCGCCGCCAGATGCCCAATTTCAACCTGACGGATGAAGAGTATCGCGAGCTGTCCGACTTCCTGCAATGGACCAACACGATCAACACGCAGGGCTGGCCGCCCAATGATGCGGGTTAAGGAGATCCTGCCATGAAATACCAAACCCAAAAAATCGCTCTGGTCTATTTCATCGTCGCCATGGCCCTGTTTGCCGTTCAGGTGTCGATGGGGCTGCTGATGGGCTATGTCTATGTGGACGGCACATTCCTTGCCGACCTGATCCCCTTCAACATCCTGCGTATGCTGCACACCAACAGCCTTGTGGTCTGGTTGCTGCTGGGCTTTTTCGGGGCCGCTTACTATCTGATCCCCGAGGAAGCGGAGCGGGAAATCCATTCCGCCAAACTCGCCTATCTCCAGCTTGCCATTCTGGTGCTGGGCACGGCGGGCGTTGTGCTGACCTATACGTTCAACCTGTTCGAAGGCAATTTCCTGCTGGGCAAGGAAGGGCGTGAGTTTCTGGAACAACCCCGCTGGGTCAAGGCCGGGCTCGTGGTTGCCGCGCTGATCTTTCTGTTCAACGTCTCGATGACAGTGCTGGCGGGCAAGAAAACCGCGATCACCAACATCCTGTTGCTGGGCCTCTGGGGGCTGGCGCTGCTGTTCCTCTTTGCCTTCGTCAACCCGTCCAACCTTGCGCTGGACAAGATGTATTGGTGGTTCGTCATCCACCTGTGGGTCGAAGGCGTGTGGGAACTGGTCATGGCCTCCATCCTTGCCTTCCTGATGCTGAAACTCACCGGCGTTGACCGCGAGATCGTAGAGAAATGGCTTTACGTCATCGTCGCCACCGCCCTGTTTTCCGGCATCCTTGGCACCGGCCACCATTTCCTGTGGATCGGCACGCCCGGCTACTGGCAATGGATCGGCTCTGTCTTCTCCAGCCTCGAAGTCATCCCCTTCTTTGCCATGATGGCCTTTGCCTTTGTCATGGTCTGGAAAGGCCGCCGCGACCACCCGAACAAGGCCGCACTGCTCTGGGCGCTTGGCTGCGCCGTGCTCGCCTTCTTTGGCGCAGGCGTCTGGGGCTTTTTGCACACGCTGCACGGGGTCAACTACTATACCCACGGCACGCAGATCACAGCCGCCCATGGCCACCTTGCCTTTTACGGCGCCTATGTCTGCATCAACCTTGCCGTCATCAGCTATGCCATGCCGGTGCTGCTGGGCCGTGACCCCTATAACCAAGTGCTCAACATGGCCTCTTTCTGGCTGATGTCGGGCGGTATGGTGTTCATGACCTTCACCCTGACCTTTGCGGGCACCGTGCAAACCCACCTGCAACGCGTCATGGGCATGGGCTTCATGGAGGTGCAAGACCAGCTCTGGATCTTCTACGCCATGCGCTTTGGCTCTGGCATTGCTGTGGTCCTTGGTGCGCTGCTGTTCGTCTACTCCATCCTTGTACCCCGGCGCGAGATCATCGAACCCGGCCCGGCCGTGGCAGCGGAGTGATGGATATGGATGGACCCCTGAACCTGAAGGGGGCGGCAGATGCCCCCTTCTACCTGCCCCAAGCCGATGAAATCACCGTGTTTCAGGCGGCCTATGACAACCAGCTTCCGGTCCTGCTCAAAGGGCCGACAGGCTGCGGCAAAACCCGCTTCGTGGCCCATATGGCCGCGAAACTGGGCCGCCCGCTCTATACCGTGGCCTGCCATGATGACC
>JBFHGI010000085.1:0-7649 GCA_041583175.1 Pseudorhodobacter sp.
CGCAGATCGGCGCTATCGGTTAGCGCGCCGGGCGTCCAGCCAACGGCGGTAACAAAGGCCCGCGCCTTGCCCATGCTGGCCCCCATGCGCAAGAGATCATCATAGCGCAGCAGACGGTGGCGGCGGGTTGTCAAAATCCGGGTCACAGTCTTCACGCCAAATCCCGGCACACGCAGCAACATCTCACGGCTGGCGCGGTTGACATCAAGTGGAAACACCCCGCGATGCACCAAGGCCCATGCCAGCTTGGGGTCAACATCCAGATCAAGATTGCCGTCTTTGGTCACCGACGTAATCTCATCGAGCTGGAAATCATAAAAGCGCAATAGCCAATCAGCCTGATAGAGCCGATGTTCGCGCTGCAAGGGCGGTTTGATCAGCGGTAATTTCGCGGTGCTATCGGGGATTGGCGAAAAGGCCGAGTAATACACGCGTTTCAGCTTGTAGCTGGAATAAAGCCGCGTGGACTGGCCCAGAACTGTTGCATCATTCGACCCGTCCGCCCCGATGATCATCTGCGTCGATTGCCCGCCCGGTGCAAAGCGCGGCGGGCGTTTGCCTGTAAAGGACGTTTCTTTCCCCGCGTCCTTGCGCAGCCGCACATCGGCCATCACCTTGCGGATCTGGTCGGGCTTCTTTTCCGGCGCGTAACGCTGCACGGCGGCATCGGTTGGCAGTTCCACATTGATCGACAGACGGTCCGCCAGCAGCCCTGCCTCGGCGATCAACTCTGGCGCGGCATCGGGAATGGTTTTCAGATGGATATAGCCGCGAAAATTCTCCTCATGCCGCAGTTTGCGGGCGATCTGCACCATATCAGACATGGTGGCATCGGGGGAACGGATCACGCCTGAGGATAAAAACAGCCCCTCGATATAGTTGCGGCGATAGAATTCGATGGTCAGTTTCACCACCTCATCCACCGAAAAACGGGCGCGATCGACGTTAGAAGAGGCGCGGTTGATGCAATAGGCGCAATCATAGATGCAAAAATTCGTCATCAGGATTTTCAGCAGGCTGATGCATCGCCCGTCAGGCGCATAGGAATGGCAGATTCCGCTGCCCTGGTTGGATCCCAGACCCTTCCCATCGCGTGAATCGCGTTTCGTGGAACCGGATGAGGCGCAAGAGGCGTCGTATTTCGCGGCATCGCTAAGAATGGCCAGTTTTTGGTCAAGAGTTTGTTTTGCCATTTGTTCTATATATGTTCTCTTTTCGCCTTTGTCATCAGGACAAAATCAGGCAAGCCAAGTTTCGCATAGCGGCGGCGCTGGGGGTTGACTGCAACCAATAAACATCCATATACCATCCATGCAGATGGAGAACCCGCATGAGCAACGTGAAGCAGCTACGCGACAAACAGCCCGAGAATGAAAAAATCACGATCAACCTTGGCTTCGTCGATCTGGGGCGCATCGATTTGCTGGTGCAGGAAGGGTTCTACTCGAACCGGAGCGATCTCATTCGCACCGCCATTCGGAACCAGATCGAAAGCCATGTCGAAACGGTGCGCACCACGCTAGAGCGCCACACGATGGAGCTAGGCCTGCGCGACTATTCCAAAGCCGATCTGGAGGCCGTGCGGGACGCGGGCGAAATGCTTCATGTCAAAGTCGTCGGCCTTGCCCGTATCGCTGCGGATGTGTCGCCCGAATTGGCAACGAGAACGATCGGATCGATCACCGTACTGGGCGCGTTACAGGCAAGTGCCGAGGTCAAAGCCGCATTGGCAGACCGCATCAAATAGCCAGATTTAAGGATAAAAGAATGAAACGATTGAACGCAGGCGCGGGGCGTCCGGCGAAAGCTGGCGCAGGTTTGGCCGCAGCAAATGATCTGGTGCGGCGCACCTTGGCGCAGCACGGTCTTGTGCCGCCATCGGGGCAGGGGACGCCAGCTTTGGGCGCTTTGTTCTCACGGGGCCAGGCGGAGGCGCAGGCCAACCCCCAACCTCCGGCAGGCGCGACCTTCGAAAGAAAGGCATTCACCTGTCAGGCCGGGGCGCGGGATTATCGCATCTATATGCCCGCGCCGCGTCCAGCGGGTGTTTCAGGCCTTGTCGTCATGCTGCACGGTTGTACGCAAACCCCCGAAGATTTTGCCGCAGGAACCGGCATGAACCAGCTTGCAGAACGGCACGGGTTCATCGTGATTTATCCGGCGCAATCGCGCGGGGATAACGCGCAATCCTGTTGGAACTGGTTCAGCCGCGGCGACCAGCGGCGCGGCAGGGGCGAACCGGCAGTCCTGGCGGCCATGACACAGCACATCAGTGCAGAGCACGGGATAGCCCGCGACGCTACTTTTGTTGCGGGCCTGTCTGCGGGCGCAGCTATGGCCGCGATCCTGGGCGAGGCCTATCCCGATGTATTTGCCGCAGTGGGCGCGCATTCCGGCCTGCCAGTGGGCGCGGCAAAGGATGTGCCTTCGGCTTTTGCCGCCATGGCCGGAAGCGTGGCAGAGGCAGGCCCCGCACAGACAGGCGCGAGCCTGCGTACCATCGTGTTTCATGGCACCGCAGATACAACGGTTCACCCGTCCAACAGCGCGCGCATAGTGCAGCGGGCGCTGACGGGGGGCGCGCGACAGGTGATCGAGGAAATCCACAGCGGCCAGACCGGCGGGCGAAACTTTACCCGCGTGACCAGCAGACTGCCGGATGGCTGCATCAATGTAGAGCATTGGTCGATCAACGGCTTGGGCCACGCCTGGTCGGGTGGGCAAGCGGGCGGGTCTTATGCCGACCCCACAGGGCCGGATGCCAGCGCCGAAATGGTCAGGTTTTTCTTTGACCTAGAAGTTGAAGGACAATGACATGCCACAGATGACGCTAACCTTTGACGCAGTAAACGAACCGATGCCCGGTCCAAAATGGCATGCGCGGTGGCAACGATCCTGGTCGGCCTATGAGGCATGGTTCGTCGCACGCCATGGCGACGCTGGTCCGAACAGAACTGAATGCCGGAATGCCCTGTTGCGCTACATGCCGGAGTTGGTGAGTGTCTATGACAGACTTGTGGTGATCGCAGGCGGGTCGGACCGTGCAGCCCGTTTCTTGTCAACCTGGTGTCCGCCTGTCTATTTGGGCGGCTGCTCGCTTGCGGCGGCAGCAAACAGGAAGCACATTAGATTGGTGCGCAACTACGATTTATCTCCTTCATTAAATGAAGGGTTACTGCTTCGAACGGAATGGACCGGGCGCGCAGTAATGGGGATGGTTGAATTTCTTTGGGGACTATCAGACGGGATAAACGACGCGGGGCTTAGCGTTGCTTTAGCTTACGGGGGGCGATCCGAGACAGGACGTGGATTTGGGATCACAACGATTCTGCGCTACGTGTTGGAAACCTGCGAGACTGTCGAAAGTGCGCTGATGGCTCTGCGACGTGTTCCGTCACACATGGCCTATAATCTGGTGCTTGCAGATGCATCAGGAAGGACGCAGGGCGTTGGGCTATCGCCCGGTGGTGGAGTGAGGTTAATGCCATTGCCAATTGCTACCAATCATCAGGACGGGCGCGCCGACCGAGCGACCTTTACCCGTAGCTTTGAACGGCACGCCTATCTGGAAGATTTGCGGGTCAAGCCACGGAAACTCGCGCGTCATTTCTTGAAATCACCATTGCATCAGGATCGCTACGCAGAAGGTTTTGGAACCCTTTTTACCGCAGACTATAACCCGCTAAAGCGGAATATGGTTCTGACGCTGGCGGGCGAACGCTGGAAACACGCTTTGGATAGATTCAAGGAAGGGCTGCGTGTCGTCGACTATGCCGCGGCGCGGGATGGGGCCTTTGAGGCTCATGACAGGGTTCTGAAGGCCAACCCTCCCAGCAAAACCGTTGCATTCAATTCAGATCAGACAGGGTCTGCAGTGTACGACTGGCGCACAGCTGCCCAACATTATGATTACTTTTGGCGGCAAGGTCCGGTTGACGCTATCCCTCAATCAGCACTTCCACCGATTGCTGGAGCATGGTGGCGCTGCCAAAGCTGGTCATAAATGGCACCTCTGCTGCGTCGAGTCCGACGCCGATGCAAGCCATCTGATTGGCAGCGGCCATGCCTGTGGGATCAACCAAATGCCATGCGCCTGCCAGGTAAACCTCGGCCACGGCATGAAAATCCTGAGGCGTAACATGCGGCGCGTAAACGCTGACAAACCGGGCGGGGATGGCCGAGGCCCGTGATAGTGCAATCAACACATGCGCAAAATCGCGGCAGACGCCTTGACGCTGAATGAATGTATCGATTGCGGTTGTCTGGGCATGGCTGGACCCCGACGCATATTGACAATGCTCAAAAATCCAATCGCGCAGCCGTGCAATGCGTTGGCCACCGAAACTGTTGCCAAACTCTGCCGCCACATAGCTTTGCAACTGATCCGACTGGCAAAAGCGGGAGGGCATGAGGTAACGGATCGCCTCGCCGGGCAGTTGATGCGGCGGGGTGGCGTGGAGCAGGGAGATATCTCGCTCGGGCCGGTCAATATCAATCCGCGCGGTATAATGGCAGCTAAGATCGTGGTCGATGGTCATCAAAATCCGCTCGCCGAATCCTGCCTCTGCTGGCGCTGTCCGGGTTCGGGTGTTCGGGCCAAAGGTCACGGCCTCGCTCAGAACCCGCTGGCGTGGGGTGTCCGGTACGACAAGTTGCAACATCACATCGGTAGGGCTTTGGATTTCATATGTCAGTCGGGCGTTGATATTCAGGATCATGCAAAGACTTTCCCATGGGGCTGGGCCCGTAAAGATGCTGTGTTGCTTTGAACAGGTTTCAGGGATTGCACAAGCGGAAACCCGGCAATCCCGCAGGCCTCAGGACCGAAGCGCATCTCCCACCGTGCGGTCTTCGACCAAGGCGTAGGCCTCGCCGTCCTTGTCATGGCAGACGCGGATGGCATCAAAAGGCACCTCCAGCGTGAAGGCAGCCTTCGGGCTGCGGTGGCGCGGACAAATCGTCATGATCTTGCGGCCATGCCTTTCGGTGAAATCGTCAATCGTGCCCATGGCATGAAATGTGCTGTCATAGATCTTCATCTTCAATATCTCTGGCGAGACGCGTGGGAAGATCTTGCTGCGTTGCGTTTGAAACCAGCCCATCGGATGACCCCTCATTTTTGCTCTGTCCCTGCTCAACCGTCAGAGCAGGGCATTGGTTCCCGCTCATGCTCTCAGGAACCAAAGCGGCGCACATGCGTTTTAGGTACTGCGCGCCCAGCCCCGCAGAATGAATGTAATCAACAGATCACAAAGAGGATGTCAGCCATGGCGAAAACCGATACCCCAGATCCCGCAAAGCTTCCCTTCGGTGACGGCGGCGAAACCCAGCAGCGCGGCGGGGTGCAACTGACAACCAATCACGGCGTTCCGGTTTCCGACAATCAGAACTCGCTGAAAGCGGGGGCGCGTGGCCCCAGCCTGCTGGAAGACTTCGTGCTGCGCGAAAAGATCTTCCATTTCGATCATGAACGCATCCCCGAGCGTATCGTCCACGCGCGCGGCAGCGGGGCGCATGGCTATTTCGAATGCACCAACCCTGTTCCCGAACTGACAAAAGCCGCTGTACTGGCGAAAAAAGGTGCCAAATTTCCTGCTTTCGTGCGCTTTTCAACGGTTGCGGGGTCGAAAGGCTCCAAAGACACGCCGCGCGACGTGCGTGGCTTTGCAGTCAAACTCTATACCGACGAAGGCAATTGGGATCTTGTTGGCAACAACATCCCGGTTTTCTTCATTCAGGATGCGATGAAGTTTCCCGACCTTGTTCACGCGGTCAAGCCCGAGGCCGACCGTGGCTTTCCACAGGCCGCCTCTGCCCATGATACGTTTTGGGATTTCATCTCGCTCATGCCGGAAAGTATGCATATGATCATGTGGGCCATGTCGGACCGCGCAATCCCGCGCAGCTTCCGCATGATGGAGGGGTTCGGCGTCCACACCTTCCAACTGGTCAATGCCAAGGGCGAGGCGAAATTTGTAAAGTTTCACTGGAAACCGAAACTTGGCGTGCAATCAACCACTTGGGATGAGGCTGTCAAGATTTCCGGTGCGGACCCGGACTATCTGCGCCGCGATCTTCATGATGCCATTGCGAATGGCGATTTCCCGGAATGGGAGTTGGGCATTCAGGTCTTTGATCAGGACTTTGCCGAAAGCCTGCCCTATGATGTGCTGGACGCTACCAAGCTGATCCCTGAAGAGGTGGTTCCGGTGCAAATCGTCGGGCGCCTTGTGCTGGATCGCAACCCCGACAATTTCTTTGCCGAGACAGAGCAAGCCGCGTTCCTGCCAACCAATATCGTGCCGGGCATTGATTTTACCGAAGATCCGCTGCTGCAAGGCCGCTTGTTCTCTTACATGGACACCCAGAAATCGCGGCTCGGAACGACAAACTTTCACCAGATTCCGATCAATGCGCCGCGCTGTCCGATGCATAATTTCCAGCGCGACGGTTTGATGCAAACTATGGTCCCGAAAGGCCGCGCGAACTATGAACCGAACAGCCTCTCCGAAGCCGGAGAAGAGGGCGGGCCGCGTGCCTCGGATCAGGGGTTTGAAACCCACTCCGCCCCCAGCGACCCGTCAGCAGAAAAGCTGCGTGTCCGCGCCGAGACTTTTGCAGATCATTTTAGTCAAGCGCGCATGTTCTATCTATCGCAGACCGAAGTGGAACAGGCGCATATTGCTGCCGCTTTGGGGTTCGAGCTGTCGAAAGTAAAGCTTGACCATGTGCGCCTGCGCGTCATCGGCCAGTTGCGCAACATTGACGAGGATCTGGCCAAACAGGTCGCGGACAAGCTGGCGCTCGATCTGCCGGACGCGATTGACCCGGCTCGTAAGCCTTTTGCAATGGACACATCCGATGCCCTATCCATCCTGAAAAAGCCGCCCGTTGTGAAAGGCCGCAGTCTGGGGGTGGTGGTGACGGACGGTGCCGAGGATGCGACGATCAAGGCTCTGCGTGATTCCGCCCAAAAGGCAGGTGTAATGGTCAAAATCATCGCGCCCAAAGGCGGTATCAAGACCAAAGGTGGCAAAGCGCTGGCCGCCGACGAGATAATTGCGGGTGCACCATCTGTCCTGTTCGATGCCGTCGCACTGGTCTTGTCCGAAGCAGGGGCAAAGGCGCTGAAAGCAGATAAGGCCGCACTGGACTTTGTTTCTGACGCCTATGCCCATTGCAAGGCAATCGGCTATACGGATACCGCGACACAGCTTTTGGAAAGGGCGGGCGCAGAAAAAGACGACTGGTTTTTCCCTCTGCCCGACGACGCTACATCTGTGGTAAGCAAGGTCGCAGAACGCAACTGGGGCCGCGAAGCCAAGTAAAGCCAGAGCGCCACAATTGATACGCCGGTGTTGCCCCAAGATGGCAACATCGGCCAAGCTTTCCAAATGGCTAAGGCAATGTATGCGAAACCAAATTAAAATAGAAAGAACGCCAAGACTGGCAACAGGCACACAGGGCCTGAACGAGGTTTTGAACGGTGGGCTGACCCCGGAACGCTTGTATCTGGTCGAAGGGACGCCCGGCTCGGGTAAGACCACACTCGCGCTAAAGTTCCTGATGGAAGGACGAGAGAATGGAAGCCGTGGCCTCTACATCACCCTGTCGGAAACCGTAGGTGAGCTTAGGGCCGTCGCGCAGTC
>JBFHGI010000086.1:0-7627 GCA_041583175.1 Pseudorhodobacter sp.
AATGACGCCTAACAGACTGCCTGTGACTGTCCTCTCCGGTTTTCTCGGGGCCGGAAAAACCACGCTGCTCAACCGCGTTCTCAACAATCGCGACGGGCGGCGGGTGGCGGTCATCGTCAACGATATGTCCGAGGTCAACATTGACGCCGATCTGGTGCGCGCCGAAACCGATCTGAGCCGGACCGAGGAAACACTGGTAGAAATGTCGAACGGCTGCATCTGCTGCACCCTGCGCGACGATCTGCTGGTCGAGGTGCGCCGCCTTGCCGAAGAGGGGCGCTTTGACACGCTGTTGATCGAATCCACCGGCATTTCAGAACCGCTTCCCGTTGCCGCAACCTTCGACTTTCGCGATGAGGCTGGCGAAAGCCTGTCTGATGTCGCCCGGCTGGATACGATGGTCACCGTCGTTGATGCGGTGAACCTGCTGGGCGATTATTCCAGCCATGACTTCCTGCGCGATCGGGGCGATACGGCGGGGGAGGGCGACGACCGAACACTGGTTGACCTGTTGGTGGAACAGATCGAATTCGCCGATGTAGTCGTGTTGAACAAGGTTGCGGATGCCACGGTTGCGCAAGTGGATGCCGCGCGCAAGATCATCCGCAGCCTGAATGCCGATGCCCGCATCATCGAGACGTCGCATTCCGATGTCCCTGCCGACGCCATCCTCGATACCGGCCTTTTCGACTTCGACAAGGCGCACCAGCATCCGATGTGGGCCAAAGAGCTTTACGGTTTTGCCGACCATGTGCCGGAAACCGAGGAATATGGCGTCGTCTCATTTGTTTACCGCGCAAAACGTCCCTTCGTCCCAGAGGCGATCCACGCTGTGCTGACGGGGCCTCTGCCGGGGGTGATCCGTGCCAAGGGGCATTTCTGGCTGGCGACACGGCCGCAATGGGTTGCGGAATTTTCGCTGGCGGGGGCCTTGTCTTCGGTGAAGCCACTGGGAAACTGGTGGGCCACCGTCCCGCGGGAGCGTTGGCCGGACCATGACAGCGGTCGCGCCTATCTGGACCAGCACTGGCAGGAGCCATGGGGCGACCGCCGGCAGGAACTCGTCTTTATTGGCGCGGGGATCGACTGGGCGGCGCTGAAGGCGCGGCTGGATGCGGCGCTTTTGCCGGAAGCGGTTGCGGCGACCCTCACGGATCTGCCTGATCTGCCCGACCCGTTCCCTGCGTGGCGGCGGGCGGAGGCGGCGGAATGAACCGCAATCTGGGCGCGACAAGTTTGAAACGACGCCACCGGGATGCCAACCCGATGGAGGCCTATGACGCGCTGCCTCCTGCGCTTCGCCATTGGTTGTCCAAGGCGGCGCTTCCGTGGTCGCCTGCCTCCTGCCGCCGCATCTGGCTCGCCACGCGCGCCGAAGGCGAGGCGGAGGTGATCGCACGCCTAGACCGCGCCGAACAAAAGACCCTTTCGCGCGACCGTTTCGCGCGGCCCTCCTCTCGCAAAAACTGATCCGAACCAAAGGAAAAACCATGAACTCTCCCAAACTCTCTGCCGCCTTGCTTGCGGCGCTTGCGGTCATCGCCGCCCCCGCGTGGGCTGACGAGGATGCCACGGCCTGGCGGCTGTTCGTGGCAGATCATACCGCGCCAACGGTGACCGCGATCGATCTGGCGACACCAGAAAAACGCTGGTCTTTCAATGTGGCTGGCCCTGCCAAGCTCTATCCCTCTGCATCCGAGGCACTGGTCGTTGCAGTGCAATCGGACCATGAGCAGGTTGATTTTCTGCGCAGCGGCTTGACCTTTGAAAGCCACGGCGATCACGCCGATATCGAAGTCACCGACCCTGCCGCCATCGGCACGATCAACGGCCCGCGCCCCTTCCATGTGGTGAACCATTCCGGCGCAATCGCCATTGCCTTCGATTTGGGCGGCTATGCATCTATTCTGGATGAGGCTGCTGTCATGAAGGGCGCGCTTGACGAACAGAAATTCCCGATGAATGTCGCGCATCACGGCTTTGTTGCCGCCGTGGGCGAGCATTTCGTAAGTTCGGTTGCCTCGACAGAGCCTGTCGCCGCCGAAAAAGCCCCGCCGCGCGTGGGCATCGGCAGCTTTGCCGCAGACGGCACACCTATCGGTGGCACGCAGACCTGCACAGACCTGCATGGCGAGGCGTTCTCTGGCAGTTACCTGCTGGCGGGATGCAAGGAAGGCATCATCGCGCTTGATACGTCACGCGGCGCAGAGGCTTATACAATGCTGCCCTATCCCGCTGATTTCCCCGAAGGCAACACAGGCACTCTGCTCGGCTCTGCTGCGATGCAGGTGTTTCTGGGGAATTACGGGGCCAATTCGGTTGTCATCGTCGATCCGACCACGGCCCCCTATTTCACCCGCGTAGAACTGCCGTTCCGCCGCGTTGATTTCATCCTTGATCCAGCCAAACCGCAGTTCGCCTATATCTTCACCGAAGACGGGTCGCTGCATCGGCTGAACATGCTCTCGGCCCAGATCGAGCAAAGCGCGAAGATCACGCAAGCCTATTCCATGGACGGTCACTGGCGCGACCCGCGCCCACGCATGGCAATTGCGGACAGCCAGCTGATCATCACGGACCCCTTGGCAGCAACCTTGCGCATCATCGGGACGGAGGATCTTGCGGAGATCGCGACGATCCCGGTCGACGGCATCCCCTATAACATCATCGCTGTCGGGGGAAGCGGGCTGGCCCATTAGAGAAATGGATTGCCCCCATTGAGGGCCACTGGTTGCGTTGGTCAACGTAAGCCGAGGGTGATGAGGGCTAGCTTGGCACTTGGTGCGCCTAGCCAGGCCTTTACCCTCTTGGCAAGAAGTGCGGCGCCGAAACACCTTCCGCGCCCGCGTTGGCAGCTATCGACATTTCGAAAGCCGCCAGCGCGGGTGGGGCAGGGCGTATTCCTTGTCCTGCTCAAGCAGATGCGACGGGCATCGCTTGCGGGACCAGCCATGGCCCGTCAAGGGGGGCTGCGTTTACACGCACCGGGCATCCATAAGCCGCCGAGAGGGTCTCATCCGTCATCACCTGATGCGGGCTTCCCGTCGCGACCAGTCGTCCATTGTGCAGCAGTGTCATTTGGTCGGCAAACATCGCGGTCAGGTTCAGGTCGTGCATCACGGCCACGACGCCGCCACCGGCATCGGCAAAGCTGCGGGCGAGGCCCATCACCATCAACTGGTGCCCGATATCAAGACTGGACACCGGCTCATCCAGAAACAGCCATCGTGGGCCATCCGCGCCTACAGGCTCCCACACTTGCAGCATGACACGGGCGAGATGGGCACGCTGCTGCTCACCGCCCGAGAGATCCTGAAAAGCGCGGGGCGCGTAAGAGGCCAGCCCGACCAAAGCCAAGGCGCGGGCGGGCAGGTCGGCTTGGGCCTGTACGGCGCTGGATTGCAGGCCAAGCCGCACCACCTCCTCTACGGTGAAGGGAAAGGCCAATTCTGTTGCCTGCGCCAATACCGCGCGCAGGGCGGCGAGTTGCCAAGGCTGCGCCTGTGCCACCTCCTGCCCGTTCAGGCAGGCATGGCCACGATAGGGAATATCGCCTGTCATCGCTCGGAGGAGCGTGGTCTTGCCTGAGCCGTTCGGCCCGACAATGGCCGTGATCTGCCCCGGTTTCGCGTGGAGCGATATGCCATGCAGCACAGGACGCCCTGCGAGGTTAACCGAAAGGTCGCGTATTTCGAGCATCATAGCCCCCCGATGCCGCGCCGTTGCAGCAAGATCCACAAAAACACTGGTGCGCCGATAATCGCGGTCACGATGCCGATGGGCAATTCGGCGGGGGCAAGAACCGTGCGGGCAAAGATATCGGCCATCACCAGCAGGCTTGCCCCGAGCAGCGCCGCATTCGGCAGTAAAAAGCGATGGTCCGGCCCGGTTGCCAATCGCAACAGATGCGGCACCACGATGCCGATAAAACCGATCCCCCCCGCGATTGCCACCGCGGCCCCTGCGCTGGCCGCAACGCCAAGAATGGTGACACGCTTCAATCGTTCGGTATCAACGCCGGTATGGCGGGCCTGTGCCTCGCCCAAGGCCAGTGCGTTCAGCCCCCGCGCCAGCAGGGGCGAGAGCACCAGAACCGGCAGGATAAACGGCAGGCTTGCCGCGATCTTTGTCCAACTGGCCCCGGCAAGCGATCCCATTCCCCAAAAGGTCAGGTCACGCAGCTGGCGATCATCGGCCATATAGATCAGCACGCCCGTTACCGCGCCCGCCAAAGCCCCCAGCGCGATACCAGCCAACAGCATCGTGGCGACAGACACATTGCCGCCACGGCTTGCCAAGCGGTAGAGCGCGAGCGTGGCACCCCAGCCCCCCAAAAAGGCCGCGAAAGGTACCAGATGGGGGCCGAGCCATGCCGCGAGGCCGGCAGGCAACAGCCCGCCCAGCACAATTGCCAGCACCGCGCCAAGGCCCGCACCCGCCCCGACCCCCACAATCCCCGGATCGGCCAGCGGGTTGCGGAAAAGCCCTTGCATCAACGCGCCCGAAACAGCCAGCGCCGCCCCCACAAGCACACCCATCGCCAGACGGGGCAGGCGAATATCCCACAGGATCAAGGCCTCACGCTCGGTGATGCCGTCGAGCATATCGTGCAATGAAACGCCCGTTGCCCCCGACCCAAGCGAGGCAAAGGCCGCCAAGGCCAGCACCACAGCCAAGCCTTGCGTTACACGGACGGCGCGGGTTGCACGATCTTGCGACGGCAGGGTTTCGGCCAGCATCACCATGTCAGCCCCCGTAAAGCGCTGCGTTCAACGCCAGTGCCGCATCAGGGGTACGGGGGCCAAACCCGAGCAACAGCATCCCGTCCATGCGGATGATACGACCGGCCTTGGCAGCGGGTGTGGCGGCAAGGGCAGGGGTGGCTAGCACATCTTCTGCCGAAAGGGCCAGGTCGCCCCCGCGATCCATCATCAAAATCACATCGGGTGCGGCGGCGATCACCGCCTCATCCGTAATCTGCTTGTAGCCCTGAAAGCCCGTGACAGCATTAACACCGCCGGCCAAGGCAATGATGCCCGCAGCCGAAGACCCTTCGCCGCCCGCCATCACCCGCCCGCCTTGTAGCGATATCACGAACAGTACCGATTTCGGGGCGGTCACGGCCTCTGCCGCGGCATTGGCCTTGGCAAAGCCCTCGGCGGTTCGGGCGATAAGGGCATCGCCTTCCGCCTCCAGATGCAGGGCCGCAGCAACGGCGGCAATTTTATCCAGCACCCCTTGTGCGCTATAGGCACCGGGCATGGTCACGAAAGGGATGCCGCCGTCATTCAGGACTGTCACAGCCTCCACCGGCCCCGCACCCTCTTCTGACAGGATCAGATCGGGGGCGAGTGACAAAACGCCTTCAGGAGACAGCGCACGGATATAGCCGACATCAGGCAAAGCCAGAATGCTCTCGGGGTAGTTGGAGGTTGAATCACGGCCAACCAACACATCAGCCGCACCAAGCGCCACAACGGTTTCCGTGACCGATCCGCCGAGCGACACGACGCGGGGCTTGACCTCCTCGGCGAAGGCAATGGTGCCGACGGCTGTCAGCCCAAGGCTTGCGATCAAGGCGATATGCAGAGCGGCCAGATTCAACCGGGCCAATTTCAGGCGCATGGGAGTCGAGCGGGTCACGCCATTTCCTCCTGCAAACGCGGGAGTTGCGCCGTCATCGCATCCCAGGCATCTGGCGGGGCGTCCTTGCGATAACCAAAGATCTGCAAGATCAGCGCACCATCCTTGTCAAACGCCTCTACGCTGTGAACGGTCCCGCGCTTGGTGGGTTTGGTCACGCAATAGGCCTCAGCGATATGATCGGCACGCAGATGCAAGTTGAAGCGCGGGTCCATGACGTTGATCCACGGCCCCATCGGCACGACCTTTTCAATCAGCCCGCCGTGGATCTGGATGCAGCCCGCATTGCCGACAAAGATCATCACCGGAATCGCCTTTTCGGCGCAGGTGGTCAGCGTCGTCGTCACCGCCGAAGGGGGCAATCTTTGCACATGGGGCGCGCCGATTACTCGGTAGGCCCCGAGGCGGTTCATCTTGTGCCGGTTGGTCATGGAAAAGAACTGATGCGTGTCGGTCATCGCATCCCAATCAACCCGCAAGGCATCGGCGCGGGCCGCATCGCCTTTGGGGCCTTCCACGGCGGCGCGGGGAACGAGATCGAGGGTCTGGGATTGCTCGGCCAGGCGCAGGGCCGCGACCACGGCGTCAAAGGCCGCAAAATCACATTCCGGTTTCAAATGGATCTTGTGAACGGCATCACCTGCCGCATCGAAAACCTGAAGGCTGCACTTGCGGCCATCGGCGCCCGACTCATCCAACGCGAACGCGTGTACCCAGTGCTTCGGAAAGATCCGCATGTCGATTTCCGGGCCGACAATCATCTGGGCATGGGCACCGCCATGGAAGGGCGCGTAGATCCCGCGCCGCTCATGTACTGCGGATTCGTTGCGTGTCAGTGCCATGACATCGCCCAAGGCCTCGATTAGCGGCATCAAGCGTTCCGGCGTGGCATCAATGGCCGTCGCGCCGCATCCGACATGGGCAGCAACCAGTTCGGCTTCGGTGATGCCCTGCGCATGGGCGAAATCGCGGGCGCGGGCTTTGGGGTTTTCAAGACGCAAGGCGCGCAGATCAGCAGGGTGGATAGCCATTGCGGCGGTCCTTTCCAGAGGGTGGGTGAAGCTGTGTCTGGCGGGCCGGGCTGGCCGTCGCTGGAGCGTGTTTTTTAGAGCACTGTAATACTTGACAGTTATTGTCGGTTTATTTAGGAGTCTTTTCCTGACAGATCAAGTCAGAAATTCAAAACGCTCTGTACGCCAGCCAGATGCACCCCATGGTTCGGGGGCCGCAGGCCAGCTTCCCCTCCGCAGAGAACACTTCAAGGGAAGCCGATGCCTGCACAATCCACTCTCCGTATTTCCATGCCCGCGCGCCTGATGGCGTCGGTCACTGCTGCCACCTTGGCCACAAGCCCCATCGCCGCGCAGACGCTCGAAGATGTGCCGCTGCTGGGCCGCATCATCCTTGGGGCGGGCAAGCCGAAAGTCGCGATCGACACACCGCAGGCCGTTACCTCGGTTGAACAAGAGGATCTGGACCGCGACCAACCCGAAACGCTGACAGAGCTTTTCAAAACCGTGCCGGGTGTGCAGGGTGCGGGGGCGTCGACGCGTCCCTTGGGGCAGGCTTTCAACATCCGTGGCATCGGCAATTCGGAACAGACCGCCTCCGAAAGCCGGATTATCGTAACGGTCGACGGCGCGCCAAAGTTCTTTGAACAGTACCGTATGGGGTCGTTCTTCGGCGATCTGGAGCTGTTCAAACGGGTTGAGGTTCTGCGCGGTCCTGCCTCTTCCACGCTATACGGCTCTGGTGCGATCGGCGGTGCGGTGGCCTTTACCACCAAGGACGCCAGCGATTTTATCCCCGAGGATAAAACCACCACTCTGCGCTTCAAATCCGCCTATGACAGCAACGGCGACGGCAACAAGCAAAGTCTGATCTTTGCGACGAAGCAGGGCGGGGCCGAATATCTGGGGGCGTTGAATTTCAGCAATGGCAATGACGTCAAGGACGGCGCGGGCAATGTGCTGCCCGGAACCGC
>JBFHGI010000087.1:0-7591 GCA_041583175.1 Pseudorhodobacter sp.
AGGGGTTGGAATTGCAGCGGATGCGCAAATCCACCGTGCAACTGCGCGAACATCTGCGGGTTTTGCATGAAGCGGCGGCCGACAACATGGTGGAGCCGCATCTGATCAACAAGGCGATGCTGGCGGAACTGGAAAGCCTGCGGGCGACCCGGCACACGGAAACCGCAGAAATGGACGAGATATTGGCTGAGCTGAAGCCGTTGATTGAGGAGGCCCGTGCCAATGGCTGAACTGGAAATCACCATCGGGGGCCGCAGTTTCATGGTGGCCTGTCAGGAAGGCGAGGAGCATTTTCTGCGCACGGCTGCCGCGATGCTGGACACAGAGGCGCAACCCTTGGTCACCCAAATGGGCCGCTTGCCCGAAGCGCGCATGTTGCTGATGGCGGGGCTGATGCTGGCGGATCGCACAGCCTCGGTCGAAGACCAGTTGCGGGTCTTGAAGGCGCGGGTGGAGGAGTTGGAAAACAAACCTGCCCCTGAACCGCAAAAGATCGAAATTCCGGTCATCCCGCCCCAAATCCCCGAAACGCTTGCCGAAATCGCGGCGCGTGCGGAGGCGCTTGCCCGAAAGGTTGATGAGAAGCTCGCACAATGAAGGGTTTGGTTGCCGCGTTTGCCTTGGCTCCCTGTGCGGGTCATGCAGGCTTTGACGTGCTGCCCATGCGCTATATTTGCGACCGAGGCGCTGAAGTTCAGGCTGCCTATGTCAATGACACTTCCGGCTTAGGGTCCGCCGCCATTGTGTTCGTCGAGGGGCGGATGGTCACCCTTTGGGTGGAAGAGAGTGCCTCTGGCGCACGCTATGGCTGGCCTTCAGACGGGTCTCACTATGTCTGGTGGACAAAGGGCGAGGCAGCGACGTTGCTCTGGCACAATGGCGAAAACGGTGAGGAAACAGTGCTGCTCGCAGAATGCAAGGTGCAAGGGTAGGCAGAAATTACCCTGCCTTACCCATGTGTTAGGCGATGATCTTCAAGCGTTTGCTTCGCGGATCTTATCTGCCGCTTCTTTGCTGAAACCCACACCTTTGGCTTCAAACAACTGGTCCAGCTCGCCGTTCAATGTCATCTCGGTGATGATGTCACAACCGCCGACAAACTCACCTTTGATGTAAAGCTGCGGGATCGTCGGCCAGTCGGAAAAATCCTTGATACCTTGGCGGATGTCGGCATCTTCCAGCACGTTCACATCCGAAAACTCAACGCCCATAAAATTCAGCACACCTGCAACACGGCTAGAAAAGCCACATTGCGGCATCATCTTGGTGCCTTTCATGAACAAAACGACGTCGTTTTGATCGATGGTCGACTGGATTTTCTCTTTTACGTCCGTCATTTCTTTGTCCTTCGTTTTTGCGTCTGTCAGCGTTCAATGGATATTCGTCGCCGTCAGTCGCCTCATCCGTGTTTCAAAATGCCGCCTGTGTCTTTGCGCAAGATCAACAAATCCGGCGCTACACAGCTTGCGGCCAAATCAGTCCGGCGCTTTGGTTGTGAGGCCCAAGGCATGAAGTTCGCCTTGCGGTCCGTCCATTTTGCCCTTCAACGCCTTCATAACCGCGCGCTGTTGTTGGACCCGGTTCAGGCCGCGAAAGCTCTCGTCGATCACTTCTGCTGAGAAATGCGCGCCATCATCGCCTTCGACGTGAATCTTGGCTTTGGGAAAGCTCTCGCGGATCAGGTTTTCGATGTCTTGCGCGGTAATCGGCATGGGGGCGTCCTGTGTCAGGTCTTTCGTTCAATGTAGGGCGGGCCGTGTTAACGTGCAAGATCAGCCAACAGCTTCGGCAAAGGCGCTGCGGTAAAGTTTGGAAAGCTCTGCCATCGGTGCCGAGGCTTTACCAAAACAGACCGAAGCCCCGCCAAATTGCCCGACCTGCATCACCTTGACACCGGCCTTTTCGCCCGCCTCGATCAACTGGGCGGCATCTGCCACGTCGCAGGCGACCAGATAGCGTGCCTGATCTTCACCGAACAGCGCGGGGATGGAAGCGCTTTCCAGCCAGACGCCTTTGTTCACTGCTTCGGCCATCTCAAAGGCGGCGAGGGCGAGGCCGCCATCGGACAGGTCAGTTGCAGCATGCAGCAGCTTGCGGTTGGCACGCAGGAATTCGCCATGCTTGCGCTCCGCGTTAAGATCCACGGGCGGTGCATCGCCGGTTTGCATCCCGAAGGCTTCGGCCAACAAAGCGGACTGGCCAAGGTGGCCCTGTGTGCTGCCGATGACCAGGGCCATATCGCCTTCTTGCGGCAACCCACTGATCAATTCATCCGCCGAGGCCAGAAGCCCGACTGCGCCAATGGTCGGCGTGGGCAGGATGCCGGTGCCGTCGGTTTCATTATAAAGCGAGACGTTGCCGGAAACGATGGGCATATCCAATGCTGCGACGGCGGCCCCGATGCCTTTGATCGCACCAACGAACTGCCCCATGATTTCGGGCTTTTCGGGGTTGCCGAAGTTCAGGTTATCGGTGGTGGCAAGGGGAAGGGCACCCACTGCGCAAAGGTTGCGGTAGGCTTCGGCCACAGCTTGCTTGCCACCTTCAACGGGGTTCGCCTTGACGTAGCGCGGCGTCACATCCGAAGTGAAGGCCAACAGCTTGGGGGTGCCATGCACGCGCACGATACCCGCACCAAGGCCAGGTGCGCGCACGGTGTCGGCCATAACCATGCTATCATACTGCTCGTAGACCCAAGCCTTATGCGCATAGTTCGGGCTGCCGATCAGAGCTTTCAGAGCCTCAATCGGGCCGATGGCGGGAATATCGCCCACGGGGCCCGCAGCAGGGGTTTCCACCCAAGGGCGGTCATATTCCGGTGCCGAGGAGGCGAGTTTCGACAACGGCAGATCGGCTTTCACCTCATTGCCATGAAGGATCAGGAAGCGGTCTTCGGGGATGGTTTCCCCCACGATCGCAAAATCCAGATCCCACTTCACAAAGATTGCGCGGGCCACGGCCTCCAGCTCCGGGTTCAGCACCATCAGCATGCGTTCCTGAGATTCCGACAGCATCATCTCATAGGCCGTCATGGCGGCTTCACGCTGGGGCACATCATCGAGTTGCAGCTTGATCCCCAGTTTGCCCTTGTCGCCCATTTCCACGGCAGAGCAGGTCAGGCCCGCGGCCCCCATATCCTGAATGGAAATCACGGCCCCGGTTTGCATCAGCTCCAGACAGGCCTCCAGCAAGCGTTTCTCGGTGAAGGGATCGCCGACTTGCACGGTGGGGCGCTTTTCTTCGATCGTGTCGTCAAACTCGGCGGATGCCATGGTCGCCCCGCCGACGCCATCCCGGCCCGTCTTGGCACCAAGATAAACGACTGGCATGCCCACGCCGCTGGCGACGGAATAGAAAATCTTGTCGGCATCGGCCAGACCCGCTGCGAAGGCGTTCACGAGGCAATTGCCATTATAGCTGGCGTGAAAGCGCACCTCGCCGCCAACAGTTGGCACACCAAAGGCATTGCCATAACTGCCGACACCTTCGACCACACCTTTAACCAGATGCGCGGTCTTGGGATGGTCTGGCAGGCCAAAAGACAGCGCATTCATCGCCGCAATCGGGCGCGCGCCCATGGTGAACACATCGCGTAGAATGCCGCCAACGCCGGTGGCAGCCCCCTGATGCGGCTCAATGTAAGACGGGTGGTTATGGCTTTCCATCTTGAAGATCACGGCTTGCCCGTCGCCGATATCCACCACGCCCGCGTTTTCACCCGGCCCGCAAATCACCTGAGGCCCGGTGGTGGGCAGGGTGCGCAGCCATTTCTTGGAGGATTTATAGGAACAATGTTCATTCCACATCGCCGAAAAGATGCCGAGTTCGGTGAAGGTCGGCTCTCGTCCGATGATGCCTAGCAAACGCTCATATTCATCCGGCTTCAGCCCATGTGCGGCAACAAGCTCTGGCGTGATCGCGGGTTCGGTCATGGCATTTTCCCATCGGTCAATTGATGCCGCGCTGATAGGCCAAAGTGGCGGCAAGGGGAAGGGCAAAGGCAAAAGGTTCATCGAATTTAGAAGAGGTTTGGCCGAATTTTTGCGAAGGCTCTGCACCCTTTTTCCTTTGGAGCAAGTGGCTGGGCGGGGGCGAGACCTGTGTCTTGACGGGATTCAGGGCGGGCGATGCGGTGTCGCCGGGCGTTTAAGGCGCAGGGTATGCAGCAGATTATCTGTAGTTTCTTCTCTGCCTAGCGCACCACCTGTCCAGATGGCCGAACGCCAAAACATTAGGCGGTTTGGGCATGGCGCGGTGGTGCCGCTCGAAAATCAAGCAGATTTGGTGAAAAAAAAGGCCGAGCAACCGCTCGGCCAAGTCCAACAGGGAGGTATGAAGAGAGCAAGAGCTAATCATTGCCGTCTTCGAGGTTTGACTTAGGCCCGCAGTTCACATTCTGCAAGTTTTTTGACCGTGCAGTCTAGGAATGGCCGCTATGCATTAAGTGCATGACTGGGCTAACCTATGGATAAGATGCATGATTTCTTCACCCTTCGGCGCCTTCGGCCATTTCCCGTTGACGCTTGCGATAGGCAAATATTTCTTCGGTTACGAAATCACGGAAGGCGGCGACCCGTTTTGATTGCCGCAATTCCTCCGGATAGGCCAGAAACACCGGGACTTCGCCCGATTCAACATCAGGAAGAACGCGCACGAGGTTCGGGAAGTCCTCGGTCAGATAATCGGGCAGCACACCGATTCCCAAATGGCTGAGCACCCCTTGCAGCACGCCGAAATAGTTGTTCACCGTCAGGGTCGAAGGAATGTCATGCATCATCAACTGCTGCACCAGCGTTGCCCCGGCAGCAACCTGCGCCGCCCCGATATGCTGGCAGATCAAACGGTGATGCGCGAAATCTTCCATCTTTTCCGGCGTCCCGGCCTGCGCGAGATAGTCTTGCGTTGCGTAAAGCCGCATGTTGATATTCATCAGCCGCCGCCGGATCAGATCGGCTTGGCTGGGTTCTTTCATGCGGATGGCGACATCCGCCTCGCGCATCGGTAGATCGAGCACCCGCTCTTCCAGCATCAGGTCAATCTTGAGGCTGGGGTATTTTGCGTAGAGGGCAGGCAGGCGCGGGGCGAGCCAGAGCGTGCCGAAGCCCGTGGTCGTCGTGACCCGCAATTCGCCGAAAACCTCATCCTCGCTGTCGCGAATTCTTGCTGCCGCAGATTCCAGGCGTTTGACCATCGCTTTGGTCGCGTCGAACAGGAGCTCCCCTTGCTCGGTCAGAATCAGTCCGCGCGCATGTCGGTGGAACAAGGTGACGCTCAGGCTTTCCTCCAGCGAGCGGACCTGCCGCGACACGGCGGATTGCGACAAATGGAGGGTATCACCAGCGTGGGTCAAGCTCCCCGCATCCGCGACCGCGTGAAATATTCTTAGCTTATCCCAATCCATCCCGATACTCTCACAAATTTGGCGCACGCTAACACGAAGTGACGTTACTATCGACTATCATTCCTAAGTAAACAGTCTGCACTCAGAAATAATTCCTTGGTAGGTCAGCATTTTTGACCTATATTGGTCGTAAGGCATGACTTCTGGGGAGGACGATATATGTCAAAGCAAGAAATTTCGCTCCATGATCGGCTTGATTTGACAAAATCGCCCGTCCTTTTGAACGGAACGCAGGCACTTGTGCGCTTGATGCTCATGCAAAAGGCGCGCGACAAAGCGGCGGGGCTGAATACGGCGGGGCTGTGCACGGGGTATCGGGGATCTCCGTTGGGGGCAGTGGACCAGCAGATGATGCGGGCTGAGCGAGAGTTGCGCGCGGCGGATATAACCTTTCAGCCCGGATTGAACGAAGACCTTGCGGCCACCGCGATCTGGGGCAGCCAGCAGGCAGAGCTGCGCGGGCAAGGCAAGTTTGATGGGGTCTTTGGCCTTTGGTACGGCAAAGGGCCGGGCGTGGACCGGTCCGGCGATGTGATGCGCCATGCCAATCTGGCGGGCACCTCGCCCAATGGTGGGGTCATCATGGCCTTGGGCGATGACCATACCGGCGAAAGCTCGACCACCTGTCACCAGTCGGAATGGGCGGCCGTAGATGCCTCTATACCCGTAATTTCCCCCGCAGGCGTGCAGGAGATATTGGACTATGGGCTATATGCCTTCGCGCTGTCTCGGTTTTCAGGCCTTTGGACGGGGCTGAAGCTGATGAAAGACACTGTGGAGGCGACAAGCGTGGTTGATGCGCGGCTGGACCGGATGCAGTTTGTCACCCCCGATTTCCCGATGCCCAAAGGCGGGCTGAGCATTCGGCTGGGTGATCATTGGGTGCCGCAGGAAGAACGGCTTGTGAACCACAAACGCTTTGCTGCCGAGGCGTTCTCGCGCGCCAACGGCATGGATCGTCGGGTTTGGGGCAAGCCGGGTGCCAAAATCGGGCTGGTTGCGGCGGGCAAGAACTGGCTGGATCTGGTGCACGCGCTGTCATTGCTTGGAATTGATGAGGCCGAAGCACTCCGGCTGGGAATTACGACCTATAAGGTCGGCCAGCCTTGGCCCTTGGATATGACCAGCTTCCACGATTGGGCCGATGGGCTGGATCTGATCATCGTTGTCGAGGAAAAGCGCAAACTGATCGAAGTGCAGATCAAGGAAGCGATTTTCGATGACCGGCGCGGGCGGCGGGTTTGGGGCGGGCGCAAAGGCTCTCCCTCCGCCGAGGTTCTGTTTCCGGTGCCGATGTCGCTGGACCCCGTGATGATTGCGGCGAAGCTGGGTGGGATATTGGTTGATGAAGGGCGTGGCTCTGACCGCTTGAAGGATGCGCTGCAACGCATTGATCAGGCGAGAAAATCGGACAATGCACAGGATATTGCGGCGCGCTTGCCCTATTTCTGTTCGGGTTGCCCGCACAACACTTCAACCCTCTTGCCGAAAGGCGCGCGGGCTGGCGCGGGCATCGGCTGTCACACAATGGCCCTGTGGATGGATCGTGGCACCTCGGGCCTGACACATATGGGCGGTGAGGGGATGAATTGGGTCGGAGAGGCGCCTTTCTCCCACACCGAGCATGTGTTTCAGAACCTTGGGGATGGCACCTATAACCACTCCGGCAACCTCGCCATTCGTGGCGCGCTCGCGGCGGGCACCAATATCACCTATAAAATCCTGTTCAACGATGCTGTTGCGATGACCGGCGGTCAGCATAATGAAGGCGACCTGTCGGCTTACCGGATTGTCGATGAGGTCTTGGCGATGGGCGTTGAAAACGTCGCCGTGGTCTATGATCCGAAAGAGGCGGTGGAGCTGTCGAAATTCCCCGCGCGTGTAGAAAAATACACGCGCGATGCGATGATTGATGTGCAGGAGAAATTCAGCAAACTCAAAGGTGTATCAGTCATTGTTTACATCCAGACCTGTGCGGCGGAAAAGCGGCGACGGCGCAAGCGCGGGCAGTTCCCTGATCCGGACAAGCGTGTTTTCATCACTACGGATGTCTGCGAGGGCTGCGGCGACTGCGGCGTGTAGTCCAACTGTGTTTCCATCGTTCCGATAGAGACGGAATTGGGGCGCAAACGGGCGATCGACCAAAGTTCGTGCAACAAGGATTATTCATGCGTTTCAGGGTTTTGTCCG
>JBFHGI010000088.1:0-7531 GCA_041583175.1 Pseudorhodobacter sp.
AGCATCCGCAGCCAGAAGGCGGCCTCGTCATGGTTGCGCCTGCCGTTACGATCTTCTGGCCCGTCAAAGACTGGGGGCGTGGCGTGCCAGATCAGCAGATGTAGGCGCGTGGTGTCGGGCAGGATCACCGGTACATCCCAATGCGCGGTTGTGGGCAGGCGCTGGATGGCCTCGGCGGCAGGGTTGAGACTGCCTGCGATGAGGTTGTCGGGCAGATCCTTCCACAGAAAGGCGCTGAAATCTCGCACGTTTTCGGTATCAATTGGCAGGCGTGACAACAGGGCAAGCCCGCCATCACCCGCAAAGAAACCAAAGCCTTGCGCATCCCCCGGGCCGCCTTTGCGGCCGTCGTTGTCTATGTCCAGACCGGTTGCCATGCCCGTGTTGGGGCGGGTCGCGAAGCGGTAAGGGTACGGAGTTCCAGCTTTTTCCAGCGCTTCGGCGAGTGCCGTAAGCGCAACGAGATCATAATCGTAATCGACATTGGATAGCACCAGAACATCGGCGTCCAGCGCGTGAAGGCTTTCTACGACGGCGGCGATCTGCGGGTCTTTTCCCGACAGGATATCGCGCAATAACAGGCCGGGGCCTTTGCGATGCAGATCGGCGTTATAGGTCGCTACGCGCAGCGTTGCGGGGGATTGGGCAAAAACGGGCTGCACTATCACCAGACAAAAGGCGACGAGCAGCCGGAAAATCACGCGGGAATATAGCCCGGCACCGACTGCTCGGAGCTGCGCTCTCGCTTGTTGCGGATCATGCCGGCGATGCGGGTCATCGCGATACCCCGCATGAACAGGGAAGCAGGAAGAAACGCCCAAGTTGCCATCACCCAGACCAGCGTGGGCGGATAGTGCAAATCGATCGCGCCCAGCCCCATGCCGCCAAATTTGACGACCGCCGGAATCAGGAACGGCAGCAGAAAGCCTACGACAAGGTTAAATCGTGCATCCCGTTCCAAGCGCGTCACAACATCGCCGCCCGCTGTCGGATCGAAGGTTGGCAGGTTGATCCAAACGTTGAAGGCACCGTTGCCCGAAGGCCAGTCGCGGAGCCGCAAGACCAGAGCAAAGGCTGCCAGTGCCACCAGCGAAAACAGGTAGGACACGCCAGCAGCCGAGCGAACCATCATGACATGGGCCGGGGTACTGCTTTCGGCAAGTGTGAGTGTGACCAGCCGGACAGGCGAATAGGGGAAATCAAGCGCTTGGCCAATCAAGATACCCATTGCCTCGAACAATCGGGCGAGCGTGGAAGGCATATCCTCGCTGCGACACATTATCGAAAGGAAAAACACGATGGACAGCAGCATCAGAAAACGCGTGCGATTATACGGGGGCGCATCGCGGAATTCGATCAGGCCGGGATAGGTTGCATTATATTCCACAAAGGTCAGGACACCGACAAACAGCGCAACCAAGGCGACCATTTGTTTGCCATCCGCCGAAACCCCGGGCAAAAGCACCGAGGGTGTCGCGATCAACACCATAACCATGAAGGCCCGCGTAAGCGCGCCTGTGAATTGTGAAAGCACTGCTGCTCTACCCTCGTTCGAGGCAGGTACGATACGACGCCGCACCTTTGTCCCCATCATTTTCCGCAAATTGTGGCGGATTGCCTTAATCTTGCCCAAATTGTGCCTTCTTTCGGAATCCCAAGCAACCGTTGCAGTGAAGAAATCAAAAGTTTGTGGCGGTTTAGCGGAAAATGTGTCGCTAGATTGCATCAAATTGTGGCCAAAAAAAGGGCCGCCTGGTGGGCGACCCTAGATATTGTGTATGGCGCTGGATTTAGACCCAAGGGCGCAGTGCACCCGCTTTCGCCTCGTAGCTGTCGATATTCGAGGCTTTTTCCATCGTCAGGCCGATATCGTCCAACCCGTTCAGAAGGCAGTGCTTTTTGAACGCGTCAATCTCGAAGGAGAAGACCTGACCGTCAGAGGCGGTTACCGTCTGCGCCTCAAGATCGATTTCCATTCGCGCATTGGCACCTTTTTCGGCATCGTCCATCAGGACGTCAACAGCTTCCTGAGGCAGAACGATCGGCAGAATACCGTTCTTGAAGCAGTTGTTATAGAAGATGTCGGCGAAAGAGGTGGAGATCACTGTCTTGATGCCAAAATCGGCAAGCGCCCAAGGCGCATGCTCGCGCGAGGAGCCGCAGCCGAAATTGTCACCTGCAACAATGACTTGCGCATCGCGGTAGGCGGGTTTGTTAAGCACGAAATCAGGGATTTCATTGCCTTGCCGGTCGTAACGCATTTCGTCAAACAGATTCACGCCTAGGCCCGAGCGTTTGATGGTTTTCAGGAACACCTTGGGGATGATCATATCGGTGTCGATGTTGACCAGCGGCATTGGCGCAGCGATGCCTGTGACTTTGGTAAACTTTTCCATTACATCATCTCCCGCACGTCGGTCAGGTGACCGGTGATCGCCGCAGCCGCAGCCATGGCAGGCGACACAAGATGCGTGCGCCCCTTGTAGCCCTGCCGCCCTTCAAAGTTCCGGTTCGAGGTGGAGGCGCAACGCTCACCTTCCGCCAATTGATCGGGGTTCATGGCAAGGCACATGGAACAGCCTGCAAGCCGCCACTCAAAGCCGGCTTCCTTGAAGATGTCGGCCAGACCTTCCTCTTCGGCCTGTGCCCGAACCAGGCCGGAACCGGGTACAACCATGGCCCGCATCCCGTCCTTGATTTTCTTGCCTTTCAGGATCGCGGCGGCTGCGCGCAAATCCTCGATCCGGCCGTTGGTGCAAGAGCCGATGAAGACGGTATCGATCTTGATATCGGTCAGCTTTTGCCCTGCGGTCAGGCCCATGTATTCGATCGCGCGCTTGGCGGCTTCAACCTTGCCGCCAGCAAAGCTATCCGGGGCCGGAACGCTTGCGGTGATCGGCAGAACATCCTCGGGCGAGGTGCCCCAAGTGACGACCGGTGCAATGTCTTCGCCTTTCAGCGTGACGACTTTGTCATACTGGGCGCCTTCATCCGTAAACAAGGTCTTCCAATAGGCAACGGCCGCTTCCCATGCAGCGCCTTTCGGCGCGTGCGGGCGGCCTTTGCAATATTCGAGCGTGACTTCATCCGGTGCGATCAGGCCTGCGCGGGCGCCGCCCTCAATCGCCATGTTGCACACGGTCATCCGGCCTTCCATCGACAGATCACGGATCGCTTCGCCACAATATTCGATGACGTAACCGGTGCCGCCTGCGGTGCCGGTGGCCCCGATGACCGAGAGAGTGATATCCTTGGCCGTGACGCCGGGGCGCAGCTTGCCAGTGATTTCCACCTTCATGTTCTTGGATTTCTTCTGGATCAGGGTCTGGGTTGCCAGAACATGTTCCACCTCGGAGGTGCCGATGCCATGCGCCAGCGCGCCGAATGCACCATGGGTCGCGGTGTGGCTGTCGCCGCAAACCACGGTCATGCCCGGCAGGGTCCAGCCCTGTTCGGGGCCGACGATATGCACGATGCCCTGGCGCACATCGGATACGGGGTAGTAGTGCACGCCGAAATCCTTGGCGTTCTTGTCAAGTGCCTCGACCTGAAAACGGCTTTCTTCGTTGTCGATCCCCTTGGCGCGGTCCAGCGTGGTGGGGACGTTATGGTCCGGCACGGCGATGGTTTTATCGGGCGCCCGGACGGTGCGGCCTGTCATGCGCAGCCCTTCGAAGGCTTGCGGGCTGGTGACTTCATGCACAAGATGGCGGTCTATATACAGCAGGCAAGTGCCGTCTTCGGCTTGGTGGACGACGTGGTCATCCCAGATTTTGTCATACAGGGTACGAGCTTTCATGGCTCTGATCTCTCATTTAGCTAGAAGTGTCGGGTGAACTCCGCGCAATGCGGCCGATATCGCGACCTGTTCAAAGTCGGGCAAGCACAGACCGGCGCTGGCCGAAAAACCGCCAGGGCAAGCGTGCGCGATCATCCATGTCGAAAAAGCGTATCATGGCCGCTCTCATACGCGTTTCAAGCCTGTTGGGCAATGTGATTTGCATCACATATGCGGGTCGCTATGCTGCAAGACCCGATTGCACCAGGCAAAGGCCCCCCTATGGACCCGATCAACCAGATCAACCCCGAGATACTTAGCGCCACACAAGGGCTTTTGGCGCAGGCCGAGGCCTTTATCCGGTCGCTGTTCATTCCATGGCGGTTGTATCAGTTGGGCGGGATCGTCGCGATCTTCATCCTTGCCTGGCTTTTGCGAGGCTTCTTCTCGCGCCGGATGACGGGTTGGGCGCGGACGCAAGAGGGTATGAAGAAATGGCAGTTGCGCCTGATCGTGATCCTTGACCGCAATCTGACGCTGATGCTGTTCACGGTGTTGAACTGGCTGGTGTTCTGGGTGATGCAACAGGTCACCTGGCCTTCCCGTAGTCAGTTGTTCGAGGTGGCGGCCAGCATCGGAACCGCTTTGCTGATCGTCAGTTTTGCCGGGCGGCTGATCGGCAACCGCTTCATCAGCCGTATCGTGACATGGGGGGCGAGCATCTGGGTCGTTGCCCTCATTTTGGGGTTTGACACGGGCGTTCTGTCTTTCCTCGACAGCCTTGCAGTTACATTCGGGGATTTCCGGCTTTCAGCACTGACAGTGATCAAGGCGCTGATTGTAACGGGTATTCTGGTGACCGGTGCGCGCTTGTTGACGCGTGGAGCGACCAGCCGCATCAGACAAAACCCCGATATCAGCCCTTCGATGCAGGTTCTGGCGATCAAGGGGCTGCAACTGTTCCTGTTCGGCGGCGCGATTTTCATCGGGCTGAAAGCGGTGGGATTCGATTTGACGGGCCTTGCCGTCTTGTCGGGTGCGATTGGTGTGGGGCTTGGGTTTGGCCTGCAAAAGGTAGTGTCGAACCTCGTGTCGGGCATCATCATCCTGCTGGATAAATCCATCAAACCCGGTGATGTCATCAGCCTTGGCGATACCTTCGGCTGGATCGAAAGCCTTGGCGCGCGCTATGTTTCGGTGGTGACGCGGGACGGCAAGGAATACCTGATCCCGAACGAAGACCTGATCACGGGCCAAGTGGTGAACTGGTCCCATTCGGACGAGTTTGTGCGACTGGACCTGTTTTTCGGCACCGCCTATAGCGACGACCCGCATCTGGTGCGCAAGCTGGCGATCGAGGCGGCGGGCCGTGTGAACCGCGTGCTGAAAGACCGCCCCTCGGTGTGCCATATCGTTGGTTTTGGCGACAGCTCGGTCGATTACATCCTGCGCTTCTGGATCAAGGACCCGACCGACGGGCTGACCAATATCAAGGGCAATGTTTACTTGGCGCTGTGGGACATCTTCAAGGAAAACAACATTTCGATCCCTTTCCCGCAGCGCGAGGTCAAGGTGCTGAACGACCCGGCAGAGGTGGCGCGTGCGGCTTTCGGGGCGGGCGACGGCATCGGCTCGTAGTATCCTGCGAATTTGCCCCGCGCGATATCGCGTTCACGGCATTCCAGATCATAGAGGCTGACAGATTGGTTCAGATAGTCACGCTCGGCCTCGGAGCGGGTGAGCCCACGTGGGAAAAGACGTTTCAGAAATGTCATGTCAAAACTCCGTTTCTCGTCTCGCTTCTGCTGATATGCGCGCATGGCGCAGCGAGGAGTAGTGCCATTTTTGGCGCGCCGCGTTGCAGCATATGCATGGGAGCTAAGTTTTTTGGGGCCTAAGCCATGGCTGGGAAGCGCCGATCTTACCATAGAATCACGAGACAGGCACAGAACCAAAGACCGTTTAGAAAGGCCGATCTGGCGACTCAAGTCGGCTATAATTGCCGATTGTCGCCGGTTTGGCCCCGTGCAGCGCTATAGACTGGTGCTGATGCCTTGCACCCGAGGGCTGGCTGTGATTGAGGTTTGCGCCGCAGGATGATACCCTGCTTGCAACGCTCGGCGTCGGGGGTGTTTGATAATAAGGCTAGGCTGGCGCGTGATATTCTGGAGGACTATGTCCTGTCTCATTCTGATCCTGCAACCGGACTGCCGGTTGGGCCGAGGGCACCGCGCATGACGGCCCGGGCTTCTGTTGAAAACCATCCGACCTCCGAAGAGCTGCTGGCCCGCGTCATCGCCTCGCTTGAAGATGACAAAGCCGAAGAAATTGTCGAGATTGACCTTCGCGGGCGCTCGGACATGGCCGATTATATGATCATCTGCTCGGGGCGGTCGTCGCGTCAGGTGGCGTCCATTTCTGAAAAGCTGGCTGACCGTTTGAAGCAAGACTATGGCTTGGTTTGCAAAATGGAAGGCAAGGAAACCGGCGATTGGGTGCTGATCGATACGGGCGATGTGATCGTCCATGTCTTCCGCCCCGAAGTGCGGGAGTTCTATGACCTCGAAAAGATGTGGCAACCCGGTGGCCACATGGGCATAGGCGTGCGCGAGGAAGATTGATGCGGGTGCATCTGTGCGCTGTGGGGCGGCTTCGTGCAGGCCCCGAGCGCAACTTGATCGACGATTATGTGACACGGTTCAATCGGACGGGCCGGGCCTTGGGGCTTGGCCCTTTTGCAGAGGTTGAGGTGGAGGATCGCAAGGGCGGCGGGATGGAGGCCGAAGCGGCCCTTCTGGCCCGTGCCGTGCCAAATGGCGCGCTGACCGTGGTGATGGATGAGCGTGGGCGCCAGCTCTCCAGCCCTGAATTTGCAGACCAATTGGGAAAATGGCGCGATGCCGGACGGCAGGATGTGGCCTTTTGCATTGGCGGGGCTGATGGATTGGCGCCGTCGTTCCGTGACAGTGCCGATTTTGCGTTGTCTTTCGGGGCGATGGTCTGGCCGCATATGCTGGTGCGGGTCATGCTGGCCGAACAGCTTTACCGCGCGGCATCTATTCTGGCGGGCAGCCCTTACCATCGAGAATAGCCCGGCTGTGCTGGCGTTTTCAGGTATTTTCTCCAGGATGAAACGTAAAGGGCTTGGGCAGTTGCCCTAGATGCGGCTTGGGCGTAAAACCAGCACAAAGCGATAGAGAAGGTGTGTCATGACCGTTCCGAAACCTGTTGTCTTGTGCATTCTGGACGGTTGGGGGCTGAACCCTGATACCAGCGCCAATGCGCCCGTTCTGGCGCAGACCCCGAATTTTGACCGCCTCATGGCCACGTGCCCGCATGCGACACTGATCACCCACGGACCGGATGTTGGCTTGCCGCGCGGGCAGATGGGGAATTCCGAAGTGGGCCACACCAATATCGGCGCAGGCCGCGTGGTGGCGATGGACCTGGGCGCGATTGATCTGGCGATCGAGGAAGGCACCTTTGGCAAGAACCCGCAGCTTCTGGATTTCATCGCGCGGCTGAAGGCCAGTGGCGGGGTGGCGCATCTGATGGGTGTGATCTCGGACGGGGGGGTGCATGGCCATGTGGCGCATGTGGTCGCCGCCGCCAATACCGTGGCCGAGGCAGGCGTGCCGGTGGTCATCCATGCCATCACCGATGGCCGCGATGTTGCCCCCAGTTCCGCGCCCGAGCATATGGCCCGGCTGATCGAAGGTCTGGCACCGGGGGTGCGGATTGGCACCGTGATTG
>JBFHGI010000089.1:0-7506 GCA_041583175.1 Pseudorhodobacter sp.
ACCACTACCACCGACAAACCGTTTTGCGCCAAAGCAAGTGCCAGGGCAGGCCCGTTCAGGCCGCCGCCGACAATCAGAATATCTGCATCATGTTCCATGGAGCAAATATGGCCTTTCGCGCGCGTTTGTCCATGCGCCCCATTGTCCGCGTTCGGCCTTGCGGCTACCGTTCGCAGGATGCGGCAAAGGGGATAGCAATGGCAGGCAATTGGCTTTGGATGACGGCAGCAGATTTGGGCCGTGGAATTGAGGCGGGCAAGATCCATCCGGTGGAACTGACCGAGGCTTTTCTGGACGCGATTGAACGTCACCCCGAGGCGAAGCGCATCTATTCCCGCACCACACCGCGCCGCGCGCGGTCAATGTCGATGGCGGCGGCAGATCGGGCCAAGGCAGGCCAGCGGATCGGCTTGCTGGATGGCGTGCCGATTTCATGGAAAGACCTTTTTGATGCCTCTGGCGCGCCTTGCGAGGCAGGCTCGGCCCTGCTGGCTGGCCGTGTGCCTGAAACGGATGCCGAGGTGCTGACCACAGCGACCGCGCAAGGCTTGGTGTGCTTGGGCAAGACCCATATGTCGGAACTGGCCTTTTCCGGTCTGGGCCTAAACCCCGTCACGGCAACGCCGCCGAATGTGAATGACCCGAAGGCGGTGCCGGGCGGTTCATCCTCGGGGGCGGCGGCGTCGGTTGCCTTTGGTTTGGCCCCTGCTGGCATCGGCTCGGACACGGGTGGGTCTGTGCGCATTCCTTCGGCCTGGAATGATTTGGTCGGGTTGAAAACCACGCCGGGGCGTTTGTCACTGAAAGGCGTGGTGCCGCTTTGCGAGAAGTTCGATACCGTTGGCCCCTTGGCCCGTAGCGTCGAAGATTGCGCCTTGCTGTTGGCCGCCATGGAGGGCAGCAAACCCGTCGATCTGGCGGGAGTAAGCCTGAAAGGCATGCGGCTTTTGGTGCTGGATACCGTGGCGCTCGATGATCTGCGCGATGAACCGGCGCGTGGCTTTGAAGGTGCGGTTGAAGGTCTGGCGCGGGCCGGGGCGCGCATTGAAGCGGCAAAGATTCCTGAAGTTGTCGAGGCAATGAACCTCGCAGCCATTACCTTTACCGCCGAAGCTTATGGCATTTGGGGCAAGGTGATAGAGAAGGCCCCTGAAAAGATGTTTCCGCGTATTCTGGAGCGTTTTCGCGCCGGCGCGGCGTTCTCGGCCCCGGATTATGTGGCGGCATGGCGGCAGTTGGAGGCATTGCGCCTGATCTGGGCCGAAAAGACAGCGGCCTATGACGCGGTCATTTTGCCAACCGCGCCGATTCTACCGCCGGATGCGCAACGCCTGCTGGAAGATCATGACTATTATGTCACCGAAAACCTGCTCGCGCTGCGGAACACCCGGATCGGCAATATGTTCGGCTTGTGCGGAATGTCACTGCCAACAGGGCAGCCTTCCTGCGGTATCAGCTTTTTGGCAGGACCGGGGCAGGAAGAACGGCTTTTGCGCCTGTGCTCTGCTGCTGAGCGTGCCTTGGGATAGGCCAGATTAAGCCTATGGGTGGTAGAGGAGGGACGAAAAAGACACAATCACCACCGCCAAGCGCACAAAATCAAAGCGTTTTTCTGGACCCGCAGGCAAAGCCTCGTTATCGTGGGGACAAACAGGGCGATATGACCCTGACGATATGAGGCAGTAATGGCATTTCCTGAGCGGTTTTCGAACCTGCCAGAGTACGCGTTTCCGCGCTTGCGGGCGCTTCTGGATTCCCATCCTTCGGGCGGGCCCACTATCGCTATGACAATTGGCGAGCCGCGCCACCCAATGCCGGATTTCGTCGGTCCAATTCTTGCCGAAAACCTGGACGGCTTTGCGATTTACCCAGCCAATGATGGAACACCCGAATTGCTCGCGGCCATCGCGGGCTGGATAAATCGGCGTTATGGTGTGGCTTTGAGCCCCAATCAGATCATGGCGCTGAATGGCACGCGCGAAGGGTTGTTCAACGCCGCCGTGGCTCTTTGCCCTGAAACCAAAGGTGGCAAGCGGCCTGTGGTTTTGATGCCGAACCCGTTTTATCAGGTTTATGCCGTGGCCGCCTTGGCGATGGGGGCTGAGCCTGTTTATGTGCCGGCGACCGCCGCCACCGGATTTCTGCCCGATTACGCAGGCCTGCCGCGAGACGTGTTGGATCGGACAGCGATTGCCTATCTTTGCTCGCCCGCAAATCCGCAGGGCGCAGTGGCCAGCACCGACTATTGGGCTGATTTACTGGCCTTGGCCGAAAAGCACGATTTCAGAATTTTCGCGGATGAATGCTATGCCGAGGTGTATCGCTCAGCGCCGCCCCCCGGTGTGCTGGCCGTGGCCCAGGCCGTAGGCGCGGACACGGAGCGTGCGCTGACGTTCCACTCGCTCTCCAAACGGTCGAACCTGCCCGGACTGCGGTCGGGATTTGTGGCAGGGGGTATGCAATCAATGGCGCGCATCCGCCAGTTGCGCGCCTTTGCGGGCGCGCCGCTGCCGTTGCCGATCCAGAAGGTATCCGCGGCCGCCTGGAATGATGAGGCACATGTGCAAGTCTCTCGCGCGATGTATGTTGAGAAATTCGACCTTGCCGACCGTATTTTTGACGGGATGCAAGGCTATCAGCCGCCGCAAGCCGGGTTTTTCCTATGGCTTCCGGTGCAAGACGGCGAAGAGGCCGCCTTGAAGCTGTGGCGCGAAACAGGCGTGCGGGTTTTGCCCGGAGCCTATCTTTCGCGCGATGTGGCGGGGGAAAACCCCGGTGCTGGATATATCCGGGTGGCTTTGGTCGCCCCAAAAGAAGAAACACAGCGCGGGCTAACCCTGCTTCGCGACTGTCTCTACGGGCAAGGACGGTAAATCATGGCATCTTATCAGGTCAGGCAACGCGATCCGCTGGTCGATCAGAACACCGCAGCAATGCTGGAACGGCGGGGCCGAGAGCTTTTGGGCATCGGGTTGATCGTTCTGGCGTTGTTGTTTGCTGTGATGCTTGGGACCTATTCCGCGAATGATCCGGGCTGGATGGTGGCAACAGATGATCCGGTGAATAATTGGCTGGGGCGCTTTGGGGCTTCTGTGTCGTCGACTTTGTTTATCATTGGGGGTCTGGGAAGCTGGGGTATTCCGCTGATCCTCGGGGTTTGGGGTATTCGCTTTGTCAGCCATCGTGGCGAGGAACGCGCGCTGAGCCGCGTGGTATTTGCCGTTATCGCAGTCGCGCTTGGGTCGGTCTTTGCAGCAACTCATGTGCCAGGGCCAAATTGGCCACATAGCGCGATCGGGTTGGGTGGTTTGTTTGGCGATACGATCCTTGGCGCATTTCTGGCAATTTTGCCGATTGGTGCAGGCATTGGCCTGAAACTCTTGTCGGTCGTTTTCGGCGTGGCTCTGCTTGCGATGGCGCTTTACGTGACCGGCTTTGATATGCGCGAATTGCGTCTGATCGGGCGATTTGTGATGCTTGGTGCAGTGACCACCTACGCCACAATCATGTCGCTGGCTGGCCAGTCTGCGGCGGGGACGGCCCGTGCAGCGCAAGCCTTGGCCGAAAAAAACCGGGCGCGCCGTGAAATGGCGGCTTCTGCTCGGGATCATGATGCAGTGATTTATGCCGATGAAATGGCTGGCACCCCCTTGCGTGCGACCAGATCCCAAGGCGCGGCCGAAGGTTTTGGCCGCCCCGAGGCCTTGCGCCCGGGGCAAAGACGCACGGCAGAACCGCAGGTTTACGCAACTCAAGCTCATTCCAAAGAACCGATGGTGGCAGAGCGTTTTGCAGATGTGCCGGTTGAAAAGCCTAGCCTTCTGGCGCGCGTGCCACAGATGATCCGCCGCGCAGCAACAAGCCACGCGGAACCCGATCTGCCTATGACGCCTGCTGCGCCCGCTCCTTCCGAGGATCGCATCAAGGCGCGTATCAATGATGTGATCCGCTCACGCGTGCGCACGCCTGTGCAGCAGCCTTCTGTGCAAACAGCAGTGCAAGCGGCTTTGGCACGGCGCGAACCTCCTGTTATGGGTCGACGCGGCCCCGTGCCGTTGATCGCGACGCCGCGCAGCAAATTCAGCGCGACATTACCGCCAGAGCCGCCGGTCGTAGCCCCGGCCGCGGCAGGTCCTGTGGCAAAGCTAGGTGTCACTTCGGCCACTCGCACCGCCTTGCCGCCCGCACCCCCGATTGCAGAGCCGGATCAGAGTTTAGAATGGCAACCAGAAGGTTTAGAGGGGGGCAATGTCTTCACAGATACCCAAGGGCCTTGGGCTCGGACGGAAGAAGACTATGAAAACCACTATGCCGAGGATGGTTGGGATGGCGACTCTCTGCCGGAGCCTGAGATCATCCGTGTGTCTGCTCCGGCACAGCGCGCAGCCGCGCCCGAACAGCGCCGTATCGTACAACCGTCTGCCAAGAAGCCGGTAGCCCCCTCTCGTCAGGCGATGGCCGAAGCACAGCCGCGTCTGAAATTCGAGGAGCAGCATCCTGCCTATGAGCTGCCTCCACTTGGGCTTTTGGCCAGCGCCGACACCGTGCAGCGCCATACACTTTCCGAGGAAGCACTCGAAGAAAACGCGCGGATGCTGGAATCGGTGCTGGATGATTACGGCGTCAAAGGCGAGATTGTCGCCGTGCGCCCCGGCCCCGTGGTCACGCAATACGAGTTGGAGCCTGCTCCGGGCCTAAAAGCCAGCCGTGTGATCGGCTTGGCCGATGATATCGCGCGGTCGATGTCTGCGCTGTCGGCGCGGGTGTCCACCGTGCCGGGCCGTTCTGTTATCGGGATCGAACTGCCAAATTCATGGCGCGAAAAGGTTGTGCTGCGCGAAATCCTCGCCGCGCGCGATTTTGGAGACAGCAGCATGCGCCTGCCGCTGGCCTTGGGCAAAGATATCGGCGGTGAGCCGATTGTGGCGAACCTTGCCAAGATGCCCCACCTGCTGATCGCGGGGACGACGGGTTCCGGTAAATCGGTGGCGATCAACACAATGATCCTGTCGCTACTTTACAAGCTGTCACCCGAAGAGTGCCGATTGATCATGATCGACCCGAAGATGCTGGAATTGTCGGTTTACGATGGCATCCCGCATTTGCTTTCGCCCGTTGTGACCGACCCGAAAAAGGCAGTCGTTGCCCTGAAATGGGTCGTGGGCGAGATGGAAGAGCGCTATCGCAAGATGTCCAAGATGGGTGTGCGCAATATTGAAGGCTACAACGGGCGCGTCCGTGAAGCCTTGGCCAATGGCGAGATGTTCAAGCGCACCATTCAAACCGGCTTTGACGAAGACACAGGCGAGCCGGTGTTCGAAACCGAAGAGGATACACCCGTATCCTTGCCCTATATCGTCGTCATTGTGGACGAGATGGCCGACCTGATGATGGTGGCGGGCAAAGAGATCGAAGCCTGCATCCAGCGCCTTGCCCAAATGGCGCGGGCCTCGGGCATCCATCTGATCATGGCCACACAGCGGCCGTCTGTGGATGTTATCACCGGCACGATCAAGGCGAACTTCCCCACGCGGATCTCGTTCCAAGTGACGTCGAAAATCGACAGCCGTACCATTCTGGGTGAAATGGGTGCCGAACAACTGCTGGGCATGGGGGACATGCTCTATATGGCCGGTGGCGCAAAGATCACCCGTATTCACGGCCCGTTCTGTTCTGACGAAGAGGTCGAGGAGGTTGTGAACCACCTCAAGTCATTTGGTCCGCCTGCCTATATGTCCGGCGTTGTCGAGGGTGTGGACGAGGACAAGGAAGGCGATATCGATCTTGTTTTGGGCCTCGGGTCCGGCGACAGCAGCGAGAACGAGCTATACGATCAAGCCGTTGCGGTGGTTGCCAAGGATCGCAAGTGTTCAACCTCTTATATCCAACGCAAACTGGGCATCGGTTATAACAAGGCCGCGAAGCTGGTAGAGCAGATGGAAGAAAATCAGGTCATCACCGCCGCGAACCATGTCGGCAAACGGGAAATCTTGCTGCCGGAACACTAAGGCGCCACGCGTTACCCATTGAAAAAGGCGCGCGGCTCAACCCGCGCGCCTTTCTTAGTTTCTACCGTCAGAGAACTTAGTTTGCCTTGCGTGTCCAATCCTCAATCGCCGAGAGGGCCGAGTCCCAATCATTGGCGAGCACATTCTCCAACTGGTTGGAGCGGACGGATACCAAGCCACGATGCACCATCGGCACGGCCGCGTAGTCTTGCACGATGATGTCGTTCAGCTCTTTTGCAATTCGCGCGCGATCTTCAAGATTGCCGCTCTTGCTCAGCTCCGCAAACAATGCGTCATAGGTTTCATTACAGAAGCGGGAGACGTTGCTGCCACCGTAACCGCCCGCCAGATCGGGAATATCGGCACAGGTCCAGCCTTTCAGGTGGTTTTCCGGGTCGCCGCCGGTATTACCGCTGGAATACATCTCCACATCGGCAAAGAACTTGCGGAACCCGTCTGGCGACGCCGGATCATTGCCAAAGAACACGCCAGCCTCGATGTTGCGTAACTGGGTATCGACGCCGATTTCCGCCCAAGCCTGCTTGATGATGGATTGGGTATCCTGCCGCACGGCATTGGTGGAGGTCTGGAACAGAAGCGATAGTTTCATCCCGTCCTTTTCGCGGATACCATCCGCACCAGGCACCCAGCCCGCTTCGTCCAGCAGGGCCTTTGCGCCTTCGACATCCACGGTCAAACACGCGTCATTCGCTGTTGAGGCGTAGATCGGCGGGGCAGCAAGCACGTTGCAGCTTGCCTGTCCGGCGGGGCCATAGCCCACTTCGCTGATCAAGGCGCGGTCGATAACCATCGACAAAGCCTTACGGACACGAATATCTGACAGGATGGGGTGCGGCCCCCCTTCAAGGGAGGCGCGCTTGTCGCCAAGCGCCGCGTCAGGGTTGGTCAACTGGAAGCGCAGGCTTTCGACAGTTGGGCCGAATGCGGTAATCGCTTCGCCGCGGCCCTCGGCCACCATGCTGGCCATTATTTCCGGCGCGATCTGCACGTTCCATGCATATTCATACTCGCCTGTCTGCAAAACGGCCCGCGCCGCCGCCATCGCGTCGCCGCCACCTTTCAGGGTAATCGTCGAGAAGGCCGGTTTGCCCGCATCGCGGTAGGTGTCATTGGCGCTGTAGGTCGCCACGTCATTGGTGCGGAAAGATTCCAGCACATAGGGGCCGGTGCCGATAGGACCGAAGTTCTGTTCCGTGCAGGAAACAGCCGCCGCACCTTTACAATTTTCAAACTGCGCTTTTTGTAGAATGGGCGTGTAGGCCGAAACAAAGGCGGAGTAGGGATTCGGGCGCGGGCTGTCGAAGCTGATCTTGATGGTCAAATCGTCCACGGCTTCTACTGCCGTAATATTGGCGAATTTATCGCTGGAGGCGCAGCCCGTTTCCGCATCAAGGCAATACTCTGCGGTGAAGACCACATCTGCAGAGGTTAGCGGCGTACCATCCGACCAGGTGATGCCCGGCTTCAGCTTCCAGGT
>JBFHGI010000090.1:0-7499 GCA_041583175.1 Pseudorhodobacter sp.
CGCCACAGGTGGCCTGCCCGAAACTGCCATTCTGGACAGCGGGAATGAGCTTGTCACCTCTGCCTGGGATATCCTGTCGGGCGATGTGCGCCCCGGTTCCAACGTGCTGATCTATGATGAGGCGGGCGACCCGGCGGGCCTGCAAGCCGCCGATATGGTAGTCGCGGCAGGCGGCAAGGTAGAGATTGTAACCCGCGACCGCAGCTTCGCGCCCGAGGTGATGGCGATGAACCTTGTGCCCTATATGCGCACGCTGCAACGCGCCGATGCGACCTTTACCGTGACATGGCGCGTGCTGTCCGTGCGGCGCGATGGAAATGAGTTGGTGGCAACGCTTGGGTCGGATTACGGCGATATGACCCGCGAACGTCGCGTCGATCAGGTGGTGGTCAACAATGGTACCGTGCCGCTGGATGATCTGTATTTTGCGCTGAAGCCGCAGTCAAAAAATCTTGGCGCGGTGGATTATGAAGCCTTTATCGCCCGCAATCCGCAAACGGTGCAGGCCAATCCGGGCGGCACGTTTGACCTCTACCGGATCGGGGATGCTGTCGCGTCCCGCAACACCCATGCCGCGATTTATGACGCGCTGCGACTGATGCGCACGATCTGAGGGCTGCCCTTGGCGGCCCTGCGCCGCGGTGTTAAACGGGCCGCAATCAAAGAGGGAGGCCCCGATGACAAACGCTTTGGAACAAGAACGCGCAACCGCCGCCGCATGGTTCCGTACCCTGCGCGACGAAATTGTGGCGAGTTTCGAGGCGCTGGAGAACCGTCAGACCACAGGCCCCACCGCGGATTTGCCAGCGGGCCGCTTTGAGGTGACGGAGACCAAACGCGCGGCCGATGACAGCGTGGATGCGGGTGGCGGCTTGATGTCGGTGATGCGCGGCGGGCGCGTGTTTGAGAAGGTCGGCGTCAATATCTCTACCGTTTACGGCGATTTGGGGCCGTCTGCCCAGAAGGCGATGGCCGCGCGCGGTGTGCCGGGGATGGAAAGCGACCCGCGCTTTTGGGCAAGCGGCATCAGTCTTGTGGCACATATGCAAAACCCTCATGCGCCTGCCGTTCACATGAATACGCGGATGTTCTGGACCCCGCATGCGTGGTGGTTCGGCGGCGGGTCAGACCTGAATCCGTGTATCGAATACCCGGAAGATACGGCGCATTTTCACGAGACGCAGGCAAAATACCTCGCGCCGCATGGCGATGAGCTTTACCCGAAGCTGAAGGCCTGGGCGGATGAGTATTTCTATATTCCACACCGCCACCGTGCGCGCGGTGTGGGCGGTATATTCATGGATGACCGCAACAGCGGCGATTGGGCGGTGGATTTCGCGCTGACGCAAGATATTGGACGCGCCTTTTTGCCGGCCTATGTGCCGCTGGTCGATCTGCGCCGCAACACGCCTTGGACCGATGCGGATAAGGAAACCCAACTGGTGCACCGCGGGCTTTATGCAGAATACAACCTTGTCTATGATCGCGGCACGAAATTTGGCCTTGCGACCGGCCATGATGCCAATGCCGTGCTGATGAGCCTGCCGCCGATGGCAAAATGGATCTGATTCCGGCTTGGGTGGACGGCCGCCTGCAACCCGTCGACAAGCTGGCGGCGCATGTGCAAGGGCTTCGGCATAAGGCGATTTCCGTCTTTGTGCTGGAAGGCGACAGGGTGCTGATCCAGCAACGCGCTGCAACGAAATACCATACGCCGAACCTTTGGGCGAACACCTGCTGCACCCATCCGCATTGGGCCGAGGCGGATCTGGCCTGCGCCCATCGGCGCTTGGCCGAAGAGCTCGGTATCTCCGGCCTTGAGCTGGAAGCGGTGGGCGAGGTGCGCTACCGCGCCGATGTTGGCGGCGGGTTGATCGAGGATGAGGTGGTGCAGGTTTTCACCGCGCAAGCCTCCGCGCGCCTGCCGCTTGCCCTAAACCCTTCCGAGGTGCAGGCTACGCGCTGGATTGGCTTGCCCGATTTGCTGGCAGAAATCGCGTCAACGCCTGAAATTTTTACACCTTGGTTGCGCATTTACCTGACCCGACACCGCGCGCAGATTTTCGGGCAGGGTTAGGGCGGTTTTCACTGGAAGTCGCCGCGGCTTCGCGCCACTCTGGCCCCGAAATGAAGTGAGGGTAAGATGCGCAATTCCGACGAGATATGGCCATTGGTCGAGGCACATGAAGAGGCGTTTATCGCGCTGGCAAACAGTGTGTTCGACACGCCTGAAGTGGCCTATACCGAAACGAAATCCTGCGCGGCCCATCTGGCGCAGCTAGAGGCGACAGGCGCGCGGATCAAACAAAATCTGGCGGGGATTCCCACGGCGGTCATGGGCGAATGGGGAGACGGCGGCCCTGTTATTGCGATTCTGGGGGAATATGATGCGCTGCCCGCTTTGGGGCAGGAACCGGGCGTGGCTGAACCGAAGCCCTTGGGATATGCGGGGCATGGCTGCGGGCATAACCTTCTTGGCTCGGCGGCGATGCTGGCGGCGGTGGCGCTGCGCGACTGGCTGGCCGAAACCGGAACACCGGGGCGGGTGCGCTATTACGGCTGTCCGGCAGAGGAAGGCGGCGCGGCAAAGGCGTTCATGGTGCGGGCAGGCGAGTTTGCGGATGTGGATGCCGCGATCACTTGGCATCCGAATGATTATACCGGCATCATGCCGCCACTGGCTTTGGCCAATATGCGGATCGACTTTACCTTCCACGGACGTGCGGCCCATGCGGCAGGCAGCCCGGAACTGGGGCGCTCGGCGCTGGATGCGGTGGAATTGATGAATGTCGGCGTGAATTACATGCGCGAGCATATGCCCGATGATGCCCGCGTGCATTACGCCTATCTTGATGCAGGCGGCGAGGCGCCGAATGTGGTGCAGTCCAAGGCCACGGTGCGGCAGTTGATCCGCTCTCGCAATAACAAGGGGTTGCGCGATCTGGTGGCGCGGGTGCGCAAGATTGGTGAAGGCGCGGCCCTGATGACGGAAACGCGGGTGGAGGCGAAAGTGGTGTCGGCCGTGTCGTCGATGCTGTCTTCGCCGGTGTTGGAAGCCGCGATGGAGGCGCATATTCTGGCCTTTGGCGGGCCGGAGTTCGATGCGGCGGATCGGGCTTTTGCGGCTGATATCCAGAAAACGCTGACGGCAGAGCATGTGGCCGATACCTTCTGGCGGGCAGGACGCGATGTGGACCCGGAGATGGTTCTGGCGGATTTCGTTGTGCCTTTGGCGGAAACGCGGCCCGCGGGATCTGGCTCCACCGATGTTGCGGATGTCAGCTGGGCAGTGCCAACGGTGCAGACCTATGTGACGACCTGCGCGCTTGGCACCCCGTTCCACAGCTGGCAGTTGACGGCGCAAGGCAAATCCCCTGCGGCGCATAAGGGTATGGTCCATGCGGCGAAAATCATGGCGGCGACGGGGCGGGACCTCTTTGCCAAGCCGGATCTGCTAGCGGCTGCGAAGGCCGAACACGCGGCCAATCTGGCCCGCGAGCCTTACATCTGTCCGCTGGAGCCGGATGTGATGCCACCGATCCCGCGTTGAGTGGGGGGTCTTGGGAAAATGGAAAGGGAGACGATCGGGATGCGGTTATATCTGGCAAAAGGAACGATTTCGATCGCGGTGGCGATAGCCATGGAAGAGTCGGGGCTGGACTATGCGCCTGAGCTGGTGGATTTCGCCGCCGCCGCGCAAACCCAACCCGCCTATCTGGCCATCAACCCCAAGGGGCGCGTGCCGAGTTTGATTACCGAGCAGGGCACGTTGACCGAGACGGGGGCAATACTGGATTACATCGCCGCGCTTGCACCGGAGGCCGGTTTGGTTCCCGAAGAGGCCTTCGATGCGGCAAAAATGCGCGAGGTGATGTATTTCATCGCCTCGACCATGCATGTGAACCACGCGCATAAAATGCGCGGCCACCGCTGGGCCGATAAGGAAGACAGTTTTGCCGATATGAGCGCGAAGGTACCGCAAACGATGCGCGCGGCTTGCGCCTATCTGGAGGTAGAGGCGATGCGCGGCCCCTTCGTGCTGGGTGAGAAGATGACGCTCGCCGATGCCTATCTATTTGTCGTCTGCACCTGGCTCGCCGGGGATGGTGTGGATGTATCGGGATTTCCGAAGCTATACGCCTTCATGGCCGCGATGGAGGCAAGGGCTTCGGTGCGGGCTGTGCGCGCGAAAGGCTGGCTTTAAGGGGGCGCGGCCTTTGGGCTGGAGAAAGGGATAGCCCTTCGGGCTTGCCTCCGGCGGAGGTATTTTTGCCAAGATGAAATCGAGGGTCAGCTGTTCTTGATCCAGTGGCCCAGCCGGGCGAGGCGCGAGGGGTTTGCCCCCTGATCCTCGGCGCGGTCGGCGGCATTGAGAAGCCCGTACATGCCGCGCAAGGCAAGCCAGCGCAGCGGCTCCGGTTCCCATTTCCGGACGGGGCGATTGACCCAAGGCAGGCGGGTCAGTGCAGTTTGACGATCCAGCGCGAGGTCGGCCAAGGTTTGGCCCGCAAGGTTGGAAGTGGAGACGCCGACGCCGACGTAACCACCTGCCGAACCGATGCGGGTGGCAGGATCGAATTCCACCCTTGCGCACCAGTCGCGCGGAACGCCGAGCGTGCCGCACCATGCGTGGTCGATCGGGGCTTGCGCCGCGGCGGGAAAGTGGCGGTGCAGGATGGCGATCAGGCGGCGGATGGTTTCATCATCCGGGGTGCCGTTGTCATCCAGCCGATTGTTGAACCGGTAGGGGATACCGCGCCCGCCGACCGCAATGCGGTCATCCTCGGTGCGTTGGCAATAGCAATAGGCATTGGCGAAATCTCCTATGATCTCATAGCCCTGCCAGCCGATCTTCGCCCATGTTTGGGGCGGTAAGGGAGCTGTGACGATCTGGGCCGAGTTCAGGGGGAGGAGGTCGCGTGCATGCCCTGGAACCTGCGCTGTAAAGCCTTCGGTCGCGCGTAAGATTGTGCGGGCGAGAACGGGGCCGCGCGTTGTTTCAACCCTTCCGGGGCGGATTTGGGTGACGCGCGTGTTTTCGGCGATGCGGGTGCCTTGTGCCTCCACCATTCGGGCGAGGCCTTGGACCAGTTTCGCGGGTTGTATGCGGGCCGTATGAGGGACGACCATCGCGCCAAGCGCCTTCGGGATACGCACGCTTTGTGTTAGCTCCTCCGCGTCGATCATGCGAATATCTGTTTCGCCCCAATGGGTTCTTGTCTGAACCTCATCTTGCAGTCGCGCCAGTTGCGCGGCGTTGGTGGCGACCAGAAGTTCGCGCGTGCGGCGGATATTGGCGTCTATGCCAGCCTGTTCAGCGGTGGAGATGATCTCATCCACAGTGCCGAGCATGGCGCGCACCATATCCCGCACCGCGCCTTCGTCGCTGGCGGCAAGATAGCGGTCATGGTTCCAGGCAAAGCCACCGGTCAGCCATCCGCCATTGCGGCCCGAAGCGCCGAAACCTGCGTGCTGCGCCTCCACGATCAGAATGCGGAGCGAGGGGTCGGCGCGGTGCAGATAGTGGGCGGCCCAAAGCCCGGTATAGCCTGCACCGATGATGCAGATATCAGCATGGGTCTCGCCGTCGAGCGGCGGCCGCGGTTCGGGGCGCGCGATCTGGCTGTACCAGAAAGAGGTCTCGCCGGTGCGGGCGGGCCAAGGCAGGGGGGGCACCTGTGTCATGGCGCGCAGAATGGCGCTTTGGCCCCCGCAGGGCAAGCCTGTCGAAACACTTGCAATGACGAATTTCCACGGGCTAGGATGCTCGCATTTAGCGGCTAGAATTAAAGGATTGAATGATGTGGGACTTTAGTATTTCGCAGGCGTTGGGGTTGATGCGGCGCACCGCGCCGTTCTTGATGTTTCGGGTGATCGTGTATTTCGGCATTACGGCGGCTTTGGTGATTGTGACTGGCACGGGTGCAGGGCTTGGCTGGGGGATCGGAAATTTCGGCGATGAGGAATTCCGCGCCTCGGCCACCGGTTACGGCGCCTTGGGCGGTTTCGGCCTGACCGCCGGCGTGATTTTCTTTTTCCGGGACTACCTTTTGTATATCGTCAAGGCTGGTCACATCGCGGTCATGGTCGAGTTGATGACCGGCGGAGAGGTGCCGGACGGGCGCGGCCAGATCGACTATGCCAAGGACGTGGTGAAGGCCCGCTTTGGCGAGGCATCGGCCCTTTTCGCACTGGACCGGGTGATCAAGGGTGTCGTGGGGGCCATTACCGGGCTGGTGCAGGGCTTGATGTCGATCCTGCCGATACCGGGCCTGAGCAATATCATGGGGGTTGTGCGGGCTTATCTGCGCGTGGCTGTGGGCTTGGTCGATGAGGTCATTCTGGCTCATGCGATCAAGACGCGGGCGACAAACCCTTGGGCAAGCGCGCGGGAGGCACTGGTGCTATATGGGCAGAATGCGCGGCCGATGCTGGTCAATGCGGCATGGCTGACGGCGATCGTATATGGCCTCAGCTTTGTGGTATTCTTGCTGATGCTCGCCCCGGCGGCGGCGGTGGTTTACCTGATGCCGGGCGCATGGTCGGCTGGTGGCTTGGTCTTTGCCATTATTTTTGCCTGGGCCGTGAAAGCAGCCTTGATCGAACCCTTTGCGATTGCTTGCCTTTTGCAGGTGTTTTTCAAGGTGACCGAAGGCCAGACCCCGAATCCCGAATGGGAAGCGAAGCTGGACAAACTTTCGGATAAATTCCGCGGGATGGCGGCCAAAGCTTCGGCGTGGGTGACAGGGGCAGGGCGCAGGGGGAGCGCGGCCAGTGACGGCTAGCATAAAAGCGGCGTGAGGCAGTGCGGGGTCTGTTGCCCATGGCGCGGTTCTGTGGCATCACTTTAGCAATAGCAACTAAACCAATGAGTTCAGCCATGACCGATTTCGCCGCTCGTCGGACCATGATGGTCGATACGCAGGTGCGCCCTTCTGACGTTACCAAGTTCCCGATCATCGAAGCGATGCTTTCGGTGCCAAGAGAAGCCTTCGTCGGGGCAGATCAGTTGGAAGCGGCTTATGTCGGCGGCAATCTGACCCTTGCGCCGGGCCGCGTGATGTTGGATCCGCGCAGTTTTGCCAAGCTGCTGGACGCGGTGGATGTGCAACCCGATGAGGCCGTGCTCGATCTTGGCTGTGGCTATGGCTATTCGACGGCGGTCGTAGCGCGACTGGCCGAAGCTGTTGTCGCGGTGGAAGAAGATGAGGCGATGGCGGCTGATGCGCAGGGCCGTTTGTCTGTGATGGGGGTCGATAACGCTGCCGTGCTGGCCGCGCCTTTGGCCGGAGGGGCGCCGAAACATGGCCCCTATGATGTGATCTTGTTGCAGGGGGCGGTTGAGTCGGTGCCAGAGGCCCTTCTTGCCCAGCTTAAAGACACGGGCCGGATTGCTACAATTTTCATGGAAGGCAGCCTCGGCGTGGCGCGGATCGGGCATAAATCCGACCAAGGCGTGACCTGGCGCTATGCGTTCAATGCGTCAGCTCCGGTTATTC
>JBFHGI010000091.1:0-7448 GCA_041583175.1 Pseudorhodobacter sp.
CTCGCGGATTCCCCCGCGTTTTCGGACCTGCTGCTGAACGGGGCCACACCTGATGCGGCTTTTGTAAAGCGTGCCATTGTGGAACATAAGTCCGGCCTGTTCGTTCTGCCGGCCCCGGATGTGTTCGCACCGCTCGACGCGATCAACGAGGCAATGATGACCGCCCTTCTGGCGCAGTTGCAGCCGATGTTCGATCATATCATCGTCGACATGCCCCATGCCGTAACCCATTGGTTCCAAGCCGTTCTTGCCCAGTCCAGCCGCGTTCTGGTCGTGACGGATACCGCTGTCACCTCGATCAAACAGACCAAGCGCCTGGTCGATCTGATTTCCGAAGATCACATGACCTTGCCGATCCAGGTGCTTGTAAACCGCGAAAAGCGCCCGATGTTCCTGTCTGCCGCCCAGAAAGAGGCAGAGCGGACGCTTGATAGAGAGCTTACCCATTGGATTCCAAGCGACCCGTCTGCGGCACGGCTTGCCTTGGATACAGGTGTTCCGCTGGGCACCTGTGCAAAGCGGTCAGCGGCCAGCAAGGCGTTGGCATTGCTCGCGAAAACCGTGCGCAACGCTGGTCCGGAAAAAGGTGAAAGCGCATAATGTTCAAAGATTTCCGTGTCGTCGCAGAAACGCCCCGACCCCAGATCAGCCCTGTTCAGGCGGCATCCCCTGTCGCCAAGCCACAGCCGGTGGTGGCTCCGAAGCCAGTCGCGGCAATCGCGCTGCCGCGCAAAGCCGCACCGGACGCGAACCTGCATCTCAAAAGTCTGCTGCATGAAAAGATACTCGACCAGTTGAACCTTGCCGTTCTTGATCAGGTCAGCCGCCCCGACCTGCAGCGCGAGATTGCCGCACTCGCCGCGCGCCACTTGCAAGAGCAGGGCCAGCATATGCCCACCGCCGCCTTTCAGACGCTGATCGCGGAACTGCTCGATGAGGTAATGGGCCTCGGCCCGCTGGAGCCGCTTCTGGCGGATGCAAGCATCAGCGATATTCTGGTCAACGGCATCGACAAGGTTTTTGTCGAACGCCGCGGTCTTTTGGAACGGACGGATGTGCGCTTTCGCGATGAACGGCATCTGCTGCGGATCATCGATAAGATCGTGTCTTCGGTCGGGCGCCGGATTGATGAAAGCCAGCCTTGGGTTGATGCGCGCCTTGCCGATGGCAGCCGTGTGAACGCGATCATCCGCCCCTGCGCGATTGACGGGCCGAGTCTGTCGATCCGCAAATTCTCCAAAACGCCGCTCTATATGTCCAAATTGCTGGAACACGGAGCCCTCTCCCCTCCGGCGGCAAAGTTTCTGGAAGCGGCTGTCAAGGGACGCATGAATGTGCTGATCTCGGGGGGGACAGGCTCGGGCAAGACCACGATGCTGAACGCGATGTCCGCCTTCATTGATCCGCGGCACCGCACGGTGACCATCGAAGACGCGGCAGAATTGCAGTTACAGCAAGAGCATGTGGTCCGGCTTGAAACCCGCCCCGCAAATGCCGAAGGCACAGGGCGCATCACCCAGCGCGATCTGATCGTGAATGCCCTGCGCATGCGCCCCGACCGCATCATGATCGGCGAAGTGCGCGGGGCCGAGGCGTTTGACATGCTGCAAGCCATGAATACCGGCCATGACGGGTCGATGACCACGATTCACGCCAACACCGCACGCGATGCCATCGGGCGGCTGGAGCAGATGGTCTCTATGATCGGCGGCGATTTCCCGATGTCCGCCGTACGCGCCCAGATCGCCGCGGGGTTGCAGATTGTCTTGCAGCTGAACCGCTTGTCCGATGGTCGCCGCAAGGTGATGAGCATTTCAGAAGTCGTCGGGCTCGAAGGCGATACGATCATGATGCAGGATCTGTTTACCTTCAAAAAACAAGGCGTTGATGATGATGGCAATGTAAAGGGCCGCATGCTGGCCACCGGTATCCGCCCCCGCTGCTATGAGGCGCTCGCCGCTTCTGGGGTGCCATTGCCGGTTGATCTGTTTCATCCGGAAACGGGGTTCAGATGATGGAATTGCTGTTGGCAGGCGATGGCTGGACGTGGGCAATCGTTGCGGGGGCAACGGCTGCGGTTCTGCTGTGCGCTGTTGCGATCCGCATGATTTTCGCCCCCGAAACCGCCCAGGCAAAGCAGGCCGCTTTGCGTATGTCCGCGCTTGCAGGCCCGGATGAGCGCAGCCAGATCGCAGCCTTGGTCAAAACCAAAAGCGGCGGCAATGGCGCGCGGCAATGGCCGGGCATCGGTGATCCCGCGATGCTGTTTCACCGCGCGGGGATAAAAATGGCACCGCAACTGTTCTTTGCCTTGGTGGGCTTGGCGGCGCTTATCATTTTCGTCTTCGCCTCTGTCACCATAGGCCCGTTTTTTGCCGTGCCGCTGGCTTTCGGTCTGGGGGTCTTGCCGCCCATCGCCGTCCTTCAGGCCCGCAACCGTAAATTTGTCGATGCCTTCGTGATGCAGCTCCCCGATGCGCTGGACCTGATGATGCGCGGTTTGCGCGTCGGCCATCCCGTCAGTGTGACGATTGCGAATGTGGGCCGCACAATGGCCGACCCAATCGGGGCAGAGTTCAGAGAGCTTGCCGACCAGATCAGCCATGGCGAGTATCTGACCGATGCGTTCAACAATCTGGCCGACAAGATCGATCAGGAAGACGTGAATTATCTCGCCGTCAGCATATCCATCCAGCACGGGACGGGCGGCAATCTGGCAGATATGCTGGGCACGTTGGCCAAGGTCGTGCGCGACCGGATCATGATGCGCCGGCGGATCAAAGCGATCTCCTCCGAGGGGCGGATGTCGGCGCTGGTCCTGTCTGCGCTGCCGGTACTGATCTATCTGGCAACCACCATTACCGCGCCGACCTATTACAGTTCGGTCAGTGGTGACCCGCTTTTCACCCCGATGGTCGTCGCGATTGTCGTTCTTGTCGTCGCCAATTACGTCGCGCTGCGCAAGCTCGTCAATTTCAGCCTGTGAGCCAATGATATGAACGACCTTCTCTCTCAAAGCGTGAACATCAACGGGGCCATGCAGGGCTATTTGCTGTATTTCGTCGCCGCTTTCGCCATTGTCCTGTTGCTGCTGGGCGGCGTCGGGTTGTCCATGTGGCGCGATAAATCCCTGGCGCGGATGCAAAATCTGGTGGCCGCACAGCCCAAACCTGGCCCGAAGCTGGTTCGACAGCAAAGCGGCGCGCCTTCGGGGTTTTTCAAGGCTCTTTTGCCGGAAGACGCGGTAGAGCGTGGCCAGGTTGAATTCCAACTGGCCAAGCTAGGCTTCGACAGCGCCAATGCCTTGCGGAACTACTACCTGCTCCGCCTGTTTCTGGCGCTCGGCGTTCCGGTCGCGGTGATTTTGGTAACGCAACTCGCGGGGGCTGGTCTGCTCCCCGTCGCTGCAACGGAATGGGTGCAAGGCTTCAGCCCGTTCCGCTGGCTGCAAATCGGCGCGGTTGGTGCGGCTGTCGGGTTCTACGGGCCGGGTTATTGGCTAAGCAGCCGCATCAAGCAGCGTTTGACCAAACTGCGGAACGGTTTCCCCAACGCTCTGGATTTGCTGCAGATTTCAGTCGAATCCGGCTTGGGCTTCGATGCCGCCCTCAGCCGCGTCGGGCATGAGATCGGGCGCGTCTCCCCCGAGATCGCCTATGAGTTTCTGGTGCTGCAATCGGAAATCAGTGCCGGGCGGGATCGTGAAACCGCCATGTTTGATATGGCAGAGCGGATGGGCTTGGATGAGGCAAAATCCTTCGTTCTGGTGGTAACGCAATCCCTGCAATTCGGCACCAGCCTGACCTCGGCTCTGAAAAACTACGCGATCGAGATGCGCACGAACCGCGAACTCGCTGCACAAGAAAAGGCCAACAAACTGCCCGTTCAAATGTCGGCGGTGATGTCAATTCTGATGCTGCCCGCGCTGTTTCTCATTACGCTGACGCCGGTCGTCATCCGATACCTGTCGATGTACTGACACGCCCCGGCACCTTCCGGCGCGATTGTCACGCAGAGCCTTCGCAGCCGTCCCGAACGGCCATCGCCCGTAGCGGTGCCGGAACCCTGATCCACTCGACCCGCAAGGCTATCGCAATTCTGGAAAAGTGGTGGCGAGGGGGGGACTCGAACCCCCGACCCCACGATTATGAGTCGTGTGCTCTAACCAGCTGAGCTACCTCGCCACTTGATGCGGGTGGTTAAGGGTGCTGTGGCGGGGCGTCAAGAGGGAATCGGCGGGTTTTCGGGTCGAAAGACATTTATGCGAACTATGGTTTACGACGCAGCACCGTAAACCGTCCCTGTGATGCCGATCTCGCCTTCCGCCTCCTCGACCCGCGCATGCGCCACCCGCGGTCGGCCCGAAGCGGTGGCCGTCAGCGTTGCCTCAATGAACATCGGCTGGCCTTCCACCTCGGCTTCCTGAATATCGCGGGTGGTGGTGATCAGCAGCTCATCCGCGCCCGCCAACCGTGCGCGGGCCGTCGCCTCGCTCACCAGCGCCGCTTCCATCGCCTCCAATGCGGCATCCCGGCTGGTAAAGCGTTCCAGCCCATAGGCCAGATGCGCCGTAAACTGGCCTTCGCCAGCCGAGGAGACCAGCCCTGTCGCGCGCTGGCTGACCTGCCCGACAACCGCGCCGATGGCATTGGCAACGCCCGCATGTTCCGGCAAGATCATCTTTGCCCCCAGCCGCACCCCGACCGCGCCGTAATAATAGGGGGCAGAGGCCCCCAAGCCGATCACCGGCACCCCCAGCCGCGCCGAAAGCTCCACCACACCACGATGCTGGTTCAACCCCGCGCGAAGCAAGGGGTGACGTGCCATTACGGCGCCCTCTTGTCCGGCGAACGCCGCATCCTCGCCAAAGGCCGCTTCCAGCAGGCAGGTTGCGGTTTGCTCGGTCAACTGGTCGATCAAGGCTTGCGCCAGAACGGCGGGGTCGGTTGCGATCCGCTCGCCACGGCCATTCCGCCGACGGCCCATCAGGCGCAGCGCCTTTTCCGCCGCCGCCCCGTCCCAATCGGTCAGACCGCCCAGCACATGGCTGGCATCCGATGGGGTGACGCCCGAAAGCATGACGAGCCCCCGTGCCACCAGCCGGTCCATCGCCGCCACCTCCAGGCGCGAGGTCAAAGCCGCGGCCAAAGCCATCGGCTGGGTGATCCGCGCCAGCAGCCCTGCCTCGCGCGGGGTCAGGCCCGCAGGCTCGAACCCCATCGGCACCACAAAGCGCCCGTCATGTTCGCCGACCGCATCCATCGAAAGCGCGCGGTCCAGCGCCTCATGCACCATGGCGCCGTGGTCCACCGCCAGAAGCGAGACGGGAATAAGCCGCCGTGGACCAAGGAAAAAGCCGCCTTCCAACCCCTCGGTCAAGGCATGCGCCTCACTGTCGCCGCCAAGGCCGGTGGTGCGCATCGCTACGGCCTCGACCATGGTGCGGAAACCGCCGACGCGCGCGCCAAGCGGGTCAATTTCCGGCAGACCATCCTTGAGCAGCGCCACATCCGTGGTCGTCCCGCCAATGTCCGAGACCAGCGCATCGCTGGCCCCCGTCAGCCAGCGCGCCCCGACGATAGAGGCCGCAGGGCCGGACAGGATGGTTTCGATCGGGCGTTCGCGCACCATCGCGGCCGAGATCAGCGCCCCATCGCCGCGCACCACCATCAGCGGCGCATCAATGCCGCGCGCCTTGTTATGCGCCTCGCAGGCCGTCACCAGCCGGTCGATCATCCCGATCAGCCGCGCGTTCAGAACCGCGGTCAGTGCCCGCTTGGGCCCATTGAGATTGGCCGAAAGCTCGTGTGAGCAGGTGACAGGGCGGCCCGTCACCCGCCGGATCAGATCGCGCGCGGCAACCTCATGCGCGGGGTTGCGCGTGGCAAAGCGCGAGGCAACGGCAAAGCCCACAACGGAATGCTCACGAACAGCGGCCTCCAGCGCGGCAAGGTCCAGCGCTGCGCTTTCCTGACCGGCGTGGCCATGGCCCCCCGCCAACCGGATCACCGGATCGCCGCCCAAAGCCTCTGCCAACCCGCCACGTTCCAGATCGCCTTCGTCAAAGCCGATAAACACCAAGGCCACGCGCCCGCCTTGCCCTTCGACCAGCGCATTGGTGGCCAGAGTGGTGGAAAGCGAAACCATCGCGATCTCCGACGCGGAAACGCGCGCCGCCTCCATCGCCGCATCGACGGCCCGACCAATGCCCAAAGCCAGATCCTTGCGTGTGGTCAGCGACTTGGCCGTCCCCAGCACCTCATCGCGGGTGCTGTCCAAGATCACCGCATCGGTATAGGTGCCGCCCGTATCCACGCCTAGAAAAATGCTCATGCCCGTCTCAATCCAACTGCTGTATGCTTGCCGACCCGTCCGGCGCTGATCTAAGCGAAAACCGATGGGTTCGCACAGCCGGGAACGACCCAATTTGCCAGCTTGCGGCAGATTTGGCGCAGGGACGGCAGCGCGTTCGGCTTATTGCCGTCTTTTGCGGCGAAACGCGGGCGGTATGCCTTGCATCGTCCGGTACTTCGCGACGGTGCGGCGTGCCACCGGGGCCGTGGGCGTCGAAAGCGCCTCGGCCAGCGCCTGATCGCCGAGCGGCGCATCGGGCGGCTCTTGCTGCACCAACCGGCTGAGCCGCGCGCGAAGGGCGCCTGCCGCCGCCTCGCCGCCCACAGGTACGGTAAAAAGTGTGCGCAACCAGATCGTGCCGCGCGGCGTATCCGCGCTGACGCCCGCAATCGCGCGGCTGATCGTGCTCTTGTGCAGGCCCAACGCCTCGCCCACGTCCTGCATCGTCATCGGGCGCAATGCCTCTAAGCCTTGCGAGATCGTCGCCTCTTGCCGCAGCAAAATCTCTTGCGCGATGCGGAGCAAGGTCTCGTTGCGGCTGGTCACCACGCGCACCAGATCCCGCGCCTGCGCCAGCTTTTCAGCCGAGGCTTTTTCGCCCCCACCAGCAGGTATCTCATGCAGATGCACATCCGGCAGGGCAGAGCGGTTCAGCGCGACCATCCATCCGTCAGGGCCCCGCGATACGGTCAGATCAGGCTCGCGCACAGGGGCGGCATTCTGGCCGAATTGCGCGCCGGGCTTGGGGTCGAAGCTGCGGATGATGCGGATACGCTGGGTTATATCGGCTTCTGTCACGCGGCACAGTCGCGCCAGCTTCCCGATTTCACCGGCGGCCAACATGTCCAGATGCTCCAGCACACAGGCCATCGTCGGGTCCAGCTTGCCTGCCTCGGCAGCCTGCAAATGCAAACATTCGGCCAGCGAGCGGGCAAACATGCCCGTCGGCTCCATCTGCTGCAAACGCGCCAGAATCACTCCGGCTTCCGGTTCCGAAATGCCGATCTCAGCGGCCAGAGAGGGCAGGTTGCGCCCCAGCCAGCCCGAAGGCTCCAGCGCATTCATCAAGGTAAAGGCAATCTCGCGGGTATGGC
>JBFHGI010000092.1:0-7425 GCA_041583175.1 Pseudorhodobacter sp.
ACGTGACCCCCGGCGTGCCTTCCTTCGCTGCTGCCGCTGCGGCCCTGGGCGCGGAACTCACCCTGCCCGGTGTGGCACAATCCGTAATCCTGACCAGAACTTCGGGCCGCGCCTCGGCCATGCCGGAAGGTGAAACCCTTGCCGCTTTTTCGGCCACGGGGGCCACGCTTGCCATTCACCTGTCGGTGCATGTGCTGGACCGGGTGATTGCCGAACTGACACCGCATTACGGCGCGGATTGCCCTGTTGCCGTGGTCTGGCGCGCAAGCTGGCCGGATCAGCGCGTCGTCAAGGCCACGCTGGAGACATTGGAAACCGCCATCGGCGCGGAAATGGAGCGCACCGCGCTGATCCTTGTCGGTCGCGCCATCGGGGCCGAAAGCTTTGACGAAAGCCGCCTCTACGCCGGCGATTACGACCGGCGCTACCGCCCCGTCGGCACCGATCCGCGCTTTCCGGATGCCAGCTGATGCCGAAAGGAATTCTGATCTCGGCCCCTGCTTCGGGCACTGGAAAAACCACCGTAACGCTGGGCCTGCTGGCCGCCTTGCGGGCGCAAGGGATGAATGTGCAGCCGTTCAAAAGCGGGCCGGATTACATTGACCCGGCCTTTCATACGGCGGCAGCAGGCCGCGCCTCCTACAACCTCGACAGTTGGGCCATGCCCGAGCAGATGCTGTTTGCCCTGCAGACGCAGGCGGCAGAGGCCGATTTGATCATCTCCGAAGGTTCTATGGGTCTTTTTGACGGTGTGGCGCAGCCCGGCGAAACCGGCAACGGGGCCAGCGCCGATATCGCGACCCTGATGGGCTGGCCGGTGGTCTTGGTCATCGATGTCTCAGGGCAGGCCCAATCTGCAGCAGCGGTTGCGCTTGGCTTTACCAAAATGCGGCCTGAAATGCCGTTCGCTGGCGTTATCCTGAACCGCGTCGCCTCCCCCCGGCATGAGGCGCTGGTGCGCGCGGGGATGGAGGCGGCCGGCATTCCCGTTTTTGGCGCCTTGCCCCGCAATCCCGAGATTACTCTGCCCGAACGCCATCTGGGCTTGGTGCAAGCCGAGGAAAACTCGGATTTGCGCGCGATGCTGGACCGCGCGGGCATGTTCATTTCCGCGCATGTCGATATTGCTGCCCTGCTTGCGGCAAGCGATGCCGCGCCCCTTCCTCCGGTCAGCGCAAAAATCTCGCCGCCCCCCGGCCAGCGCATCGCCCTTGCCCGCGACACCGCCTTTTCCTTCGTCTACCCGCATCTGATCGCCGCATGGCGGGCGGCGGGGGCAACAATCCTGCCATTCTCACCGCTCGCGGATGAAGGCCCCGATGACAGCGCCGATTGCTGCTGGTTGCCGGGCGGCTACCCCGAACTACACGCGGGCAAGCTCGCCAGCGCCGCAATCTACCGCCGTAAACTCAACACCTTCGCGCAAACGCGTCCCGTCCACGGCGAGTGCGGCGGCTATATGGCAATGGGGGCGGGCTTGGTGGATAAAGACGGCACGCGGCATGAAATGGCCGGCTTGCTGGGGCTTGTCACCTCGTATGAGAAACGCAAGATGCATCTGGGCTACCGGCTGGCAACGCTGGCCCACCCCATGCCGGGCCATGCAGCGGGCACACGCCTTCGCGGGCATGAATTCCATTACTCCACCATACTGGAGCAGCCCGATGCGCCTTTGGCCGAAACGCGCGATGCGACGGGCGCGCCCGTGCCTGAAACCGGCTCCTTCCGCCGGTCCGGGAAAGGTGGCATGGCAACGGGCACCTATTTCCACTTGATCGGGCAAGCAACATGACTGGCTTTGTTTCCTTCGTATCCTCCGGCCCCGGTGATCCGGATTTGCTGACCCTTGCCGCCGTCAAGCGCCTGCAAGCCGCCGATGCCGTGCTGTTCGATGATCTGTCTTCGGGGCCTATTCTTGAACATGCCAAACGCGGGGCCGATCTGGTGGGGGTCGGCAAACGCGCGGGCCGTGCCTCGCCCAAGCAGGACCATGTCAGCCGGTTGCTGGTCGATTACGCAAGCACCGGCGCGCATGTCGTCCGGCTCAAATCCGGCGATGCGGGCATTTTCGGACGGCTGGAGGAAGAGATCACCGCACTCCGCACCGCCGGCATCAGGTTCGAGATCATCCCTGGTGTCACTGCCGCTTCTGCTGCCGCTGCCGCAGCCGGCATCCCGCTGACCCGTCGGTTGACAGCGCGGCGCGTGCAATTCCTGACGGGTGCCGATGTGACCGGGGACTTGCCGGAAGGGCTGAACTGGGCTGCATTGGCAGACCCCGCAGCCACGACCGTGGTTTATATGGGCAAGCGCACCAGCGCCACCTTGGCCGAAAACCTGCAACAACACGGGTTGAGCGGCGAAACCCCCGTATTGCTGGCGCAGAACGTCTCCAAACCGGACCAGTCGATCACCCGCAGCACCTTGGCACATCTTGGCGCTTTGGTCGCCGATGAAGGGAGTGATGGCCCCGCCCTCATCCTCATCGGGCCCTTGGCGGACGGGGAAATATCAGACAACGCCCAGACATCGCAAAGTTCGTGACGCGTTGGTCGCTAATCCCCCTTTCTGCGCCGCATTTCACCTTGACCCCCTCCCTGCAAAAGCGCCAAATGGTCAGGCAAGGTGTTCGACAGGCGCAAAGCGCCCGGACTGAAACGGGAATGGGAACGGGCGGACCAAATGCGGCGCCCGAACTCCAACCGCCCCCGCGACTGTATGCGGCGAGCGGCTTTCCAAATTGCCACTGACCGGGGTTCCGGTTGGGAAGGCGGAAAGCAGCGAAGACCCGCGAGTCAGGAGACCGGCCTCGCGTAGAAACATTAACACCGTCGGGTGTGACGGTAAGGAGACGAGACATGCATATCGAACCAGGCGTCGTGACCGGCGCGAAAATCCTCTTCAGCTACGGCACCGCTGCCGCCGCCGCGGGCTATTCCGTAAAAATGATCGCCGAATCGCTGCGTGAAAAAGGCGTGTTCTCGCTTGCCGCTCGTGCGCTGATCGCCACGATTTCGGTCTTCATCTTTTTTGAGGTTCTGCCGCACTTCCCGGTTGGCGTGTCAGAGGTTCACTTCATCCTCGGCTCGACGCTGTTCTTGATGCTCGGCGCGGCCCCTGCAGCCATCGGGCTAGCCCTGGGCTTGCTGATCCAGGGTGTGTTCTTCGCGCAGATCGACCTGCCGCAATACGGCATGAATATCACGACCTTGCTGGTCCCGCTGTTTGCCATTCAGGCCATCGCCTCGCGCACCATCGCTGGCAGCACGGCCTATGTTGATCTGACCTACCGTCAGGTTCTGACCCTTTCGACCACCTATCAGGCCGGCGTTGTGGCTTGGGTCGCGTTCTGGGCGATCCTTGGCAACGGTTTTGCGGTCAGCAACATGGCCAGCATCGCCACCTTTGGCATCGCTTATATGTCGGTTATCCTGTTGGAGCCGCTGGTTGATCTGGTCGTCCTGGGTCTGGCAAAAAGCCTTAAAGGCTCCGCCTTTGTTACGCCACGCCTGCACAACGCGGCTTGATTTTTACGCAATCGACCAAAGCAGCCCCCTCGGGGCTGCTTTTTTATGGGACAGCCCAAGATGAAATCTCTCGTCCTTATCGGAATTGGAACCGGCAACCCGGACCATTTGACGTTGCAAGCTATCAAGGCGCTTAACGCCGCAGATATCATCCTGATCCCCCGAAAAGGCGAAGAGAAGGCCGAACTCGCAGAAATTCGTCGTACGATTTGTTCTGATCTACTGTCGAATCACACGACCCGACTTGTGGAATTTGACCTTCCGGAGCGTGACCCCTCGATCTCCGATTATGTCCAGCGCGTTGAGAACTGGCACGACGCGATCGCCGAAGTCTGGACCCGGACAATTCAAGCGACCACGCCTCCGCACAACAGCATTGCCCTGTTGGTTTGGGGTGATCCATCGCTTTATGACAGCACCCTGCGCATCGCCTCCCGCCTCCACCCCTTACCGAAAATCTCTGTCGTCCCGGGCGTCACATCACTTCAGGGCCTCACTGCCGCGCATGCCATTCCCCTCAATGATCTCGCGGCCCCGTTTACCATCACAACGGGCCGACAGCTTCGGGACGCAGGCTGGCCCCAAGGCAGCGACCGCATTGCCGTGATGCTGGACGGCGAAAACTCATTCCAACACATCTCGCCAGATGGTGTCACAATCTGGTGGGGCGCCTATGTCGGTATGCCGCAACAAACCATTCTGGCGGGGCCGTTGAAGGATACCGGGCCAGCCATAGTACAAACCCGAAAGGACCTACGCCACAAGCATGGGTGGATCATGGATATCTACATTCTCCAGCGCGGTAGCCTGACCGCCAAATGATCCCATAGACTGCCCCCTTTGCGGTTTTATCAGTGGACCGTGCGGCATCAAACGGCCCCGAACATCGTTTCAACCTCGTGCGGTACCCCGATCTCAAGCACCGAATTTTCACATTGGCCGGTCGTAGGGCAAAAGTGGATTCGCCGCACATTCCCGCCACCGAGGCACTGCTCAAATACGCTGATCCCGGAATCGGCCAGATAGGCCAGGGCAAAACCGACATTCCGCTGACCAATGTCGCCACGACCGTCGTGCATCTTTGCTCCTCCAAACACCCGCGCCTCCAGTCGCGTCCGGTCAGCGCCGTGCCCCACCACCTCGTGGATCAACCCCGCCAATGCAGGTGCCCCAAATCGCCTGTCGTCGGGCCCGTACTCTGCCCCATCAGGAAAGATGAAATAAGCGCATCCACCAACCTTCGCCAAACGGTCAGTCAGGCACACCAGAATCCCTGTGCCCAGAACAGCCGTAAAAACGATGTCTTTCTCGTCAGTCACCCCAATGTTTCCTTGCACGACATGGCGCAACCGCCCGTCACAGCACACGGCTTTCGTGGTTTCCCCTGACATACTGTCCGTCCCCTATCAGCGTCGCGCCATTGACTGCCTGTTCGAATCCTATTCTGATATCGTTCCACTTAAATTTGAGTAAACACTCCTCCCCATTGTGAAATTCTGGCTGGAATAGCGAAGACTCCGGCTTGAATTCCCCGTCTCCCGTGGTATCAGAACCGCAAGCGGGATGGGTGGCCGAGTGGTTTAAGGCTCTAGTCTTGAAAACTAGCGTAGGGGGAACTCTACCGTGGGTTCGAATCCCACCCCATCCGCCACTTGCCCCTGAAAAAGGATTCTCCGGATCCAACGGTGACCAGAATTTTCCGTTATATTCGGGGGTTATGCGGGTTAGGCTGAACACCGACTTTGCGCGGGAACGCCTGAAAGTGTTCTCCCCAGCCCGATATTCTCTGAACCTGTTGCCTGCGTCATTTCGGTGAATAGCTTGTAAGGCTCTGGTTTGTATTTAGAATTTCTGAACACACAAAATCACTTCGATTCCAGTCTTGTTCGGTCTAATGGAACTGAAATCGGAAATCATCACAGCTTCAAAGGTGTATCTTTATTGATGAACGGCGATCCTGCCTTCGTCGTTAGGGGCGGAAACCGGACTTTCACTGCAGGCGCAAGATTGCCATGCTGCGAATATTAGTGCGGACTTTAAAAACGGGTTGCATTGTGCCGGGTCACAACGTGGTTCAGAACTCAATCTTTAACCTCGATGAAACATTTTGAAGGCGTTATTTCAAAATTGGAAGTGACGTTTTGCATCACACAGCTTGCAATGCGACAGCCCCCTAACTGGTGAAATTGTTTGCCGGTGTCCACCCAGTTTCAGCCCACTCCTCTGTTCGTGTTATTTCTTCCTCCAGAATTGCCTGCAATTCTTCATCCAATAGCGAAAGCTGCGGGCGAGACGGCGCAAAGATAGCGAGCATATATTGCGGCAAGTCGGGCACGGGGCGCGCAACCATACCGCTCCGCTTGGACCAGAATTCCGCAGTGAACGCGTCAACGATCGGGATCGCGTTGGTCCGCTCGGCCAGTGTTACCGCGCCGAGAGATATTTCGGCGGCCAATGCTGTGGGGGATGAACCTCCTTGTTTTGCAAGTCCAAGCCGGTCAGCGACTGCACCTGTCAACGCCACAATCTTCCGATCCCGAAGCTGATCAAGCGGCACTGGCGCACAAGGCAAGGCGAGCGCATCATCAGGTGCCAAGAGAACCATATGCGGGGTCGCACTGGTCATCCGTGTCCACATCGTTTGCGGCAGGCGCTCAATATTGGCGATACCCGTGCGGATCATGCCGGAGCGTGCGAAATCAATGATCCAGTCCGATGACTTACACTGACAAGTGACAGATACATTGCGCTCCAGCAGGTTCATCCGTTCTAAAGCTCGTGGTGCCAGATCTAGGGCAAGTGCAAAATTGACGACGAGCGACAGATGCCCACGTTGGCGCTGCGCAATTTCTCGCCCCATATCCTCTAATGTATGCAGCGCGGCATAGGTCGCCTCGACTTCTCGTTGAAAGAATGCGGCTTCAGGTGTTGGTGCCACGCCCCGCGATCCGCGCCGGAAAAGCGCAAATCCGATTTTCATTTCCAGCTCTGCCAAAATCCGGCTGACGCTGGGCTGCGAAAGGTTCAAACGTCGCCCCGCCGCCGAAACTGAGCCCTCGGAAAAGACAGCGCGAAAAACTTCTATTTGCTGGAAGGATATCATCTTTCGTATCCGTTCTGTGAATATCTAAACCAAAACATATGATTTTGGTGGATAGCATTGCAATGCTAAAGTTCTACGAGTGAACAGTCGAAAACCCGTGGGGGCATTACGAAAAGCATGCAGAAGAAACCCAGAAACGTCATTCTAATCATGACAGATCAACAGCGGGCTGACAGTTTGGGCTGTCTTGGAAATGCGATAGTGCGGACCCCGCATCTTGATAAGTTGGCCAGTCGCGCCGCGGTGATGCGCAACCATATCACGCCACATCAAATCTGTTCGCCCAGCAGAGCCACGTTGTTCTCTGGCCTTTATGCGCGCCATCACGGGTTGACACGAAATGGTATCGCGCTTCCGCCCGAATTGCCCATCCTGTCGGATGTGATGCGCAGCGCAGGCCTCAGAACTCATGGCGTTGGGAAGTTTCATTTTCAGCCTATCCTCGCCAATTCCGCACTCAAAATGCCGGATTCCAATGCATTCTGGACCCTTCCGGAAAGCGAGGGTTGGACCGGACCTTTCTATGGCTTTGATACAGTCGATATCCTGATCGGCGAGTCGGTTGAAAGTACGCAAGGCGGTCATTATGCCCGCTGGCTGGCAAAGGTAGCGCCAGAGGCTGCTGCCCTTTACGCACCCGAAAACGCATTGATGCCGGCACCACCTGATCTTGATGAGGTCTGGAAATCCGCGATTCCCGAGCATCTGCACTATAATAGCTGGATCACCGAGAGGGCCTGTGACTTCGTGCAGGACGCGGCAGGTACGGACCCTTTTTTCCTTTTGGTATCATAT
>JBFHGI010000093.1:0-7425 GCA_041583175.1 Pseudorhodobacter sp.
CCGATTTTCACGGCCAGCGCCTCGGGCCGCAACCGGTATCCACTGCACGCACCACATGGACGGTTGTTCTGGTAACGCTCGAACTCCTCACGCACCCAGTTGCTATCGGTTTCGCGGAAACGGCGTTCCATATTGGGGATGACGCCTTCAAAGACGCGGCTGACCTGATAGATCCGCCCGCCCTCATCATAGCGGAATTTGATCTCCTCCTCACCAGAGCCGTGCAGGAACACTTGCTGGGCAAAGGCCGGCAAGTCCTTCCACTTCAGCTTCTTGTCAAACTCGTAATGTTTAGCAATGGCATCAATGGTTTGGATGAAATACGGGCTTTTGGATTTCGCCCAGGGCGCCAGCGCCCCTTGGGCCAGGGTCAGATTATGATCCGGAACGATCAGACGCTCGTCAAAAAATAGTTCAACACCTAAACCATCACAAACCGGGCACGCGCCAAAGGGGGCGTTAAAGGAAAACAGGCGGGGTTCAATCTCGGGGATCGTGAAGCCCGACACCGGACAGGCGAATTTTTCGCTGAATGTGGTGCGCGTCGCTTCCTCATTCGCCAGTTCCAGAATGGCAATCCCATCAGCAAGGTTGAGCGCTGTGCGCAGGCTGTCTGCCAGCCGCGTCTCGATCCCCTCTTTCACCACAATCCGATCAACCACCACATCAATGTCATGGCGGAATTTCTTGTCCAGTGTGGGGGCATCTTCCAGCTCGTAGAACTGACCATCCACCTTAACTCTTTGAAAGCCTTGCTTTCTAAGGTCCAGAAACTCTTTCTTATACTCGCCTTTGCGGTCACGGATAATCGGAGCCAGCAAATAGGCGCGCGTCCCCTCTTCCATGCCCATGATGATATCGACCATGTCCTGCACCTGTTGCGCCGTAATCGGCTTGCCGGTCGCGGGGCTGTAAGGCGTGCCGGTACGGGCGAACAAGAGGCGCAGATAGTCATAAATCTCGGTCACTGTGCCGACAGTGGACCGCGGGTTTTTCGAGGTGGTTTTCTGCTCGATCGAAATCGCTGGCGAAAGGCCAGAGATGTGATCGACATCGGGTTTCCCCATCATATCAAGGAATTGCCGCGCATAGGCGCTTAGGCTCTCGACATAGCGGCGCTGTCCTTCGGCGTAGATCGTATCAAAGGCAAGGCTGGATTTGCCCGACCCCGAAAGCCCCGTAATCACCACCAACTGATCGCGTGGAATATCGACGTCGACGCCTTTGAGGTTGTGTTCGCGCGCGCCGCGCACCTCGATGAATTTCTGCTCGGCCATAAATCGCCCCCGGTTTTACCGGCTATAGATAGGCGATTGCGGGCGAGTCTCCAATCGAAAAAGGTGAACGATTAGTGAACAAACGCGTTATTACAGGCTAAATTGCCTGAAACCGGCGGCGATGCGCCTGAACTTGATGCACAAAAACGCCCAGAAGGCAGGGTAACAGCACGAAAAGCGCCATTCCCGGCAACCCCTGCGCCGAAATCAAGGCCGCGAGCAATGGGGTGCCGCAGGTCGTCCCCACATTGCCCAATTGTGCAATCGCCCCTGCCGCCCGCGCGCGCCCATCAGCCGTGGGGTTGAGTTGGGCGATGGCGGCAAAGCTCGCCCCTTGCACAAGGCCAAGCATTGCGGCCAGCGCCAGTGCCGCGCCGACCACGGGCCAGCCCTGCCCCCAGACCATCCAGAGCCAGACAACCGAAAGCGCCGCGAGCACAAATCCAGCCTGCACCATGCGGAACGCGGGCACCCAGCGCAAAAACCAGACGCCGAAGGTCAGCGAAAACAGGATGCTGATCAATGGCATAGAGGTTGCAATGAGCACTTGATGCGCGCCCCCGATCATCGGCGGCAACAGCGTCATCAAGGCAACATAGACCAGCGTGTAGCAAAAGAATCCGAGCGCGGGGGCAGACGCATAGGGAGAGCGGTAGATCTCGGCATGTTGCCCAACAAGGGTTGCAAGCCGCGGAAAAGCGGTCGCGGCAGGGCTATCCTTTGGCAGGGCAAAACGGATCAGCACTGCGAAAATGGCCATGTAAATCGCATGCGCCAAAAACAGCGCGCCATCCCCGTAAGCCGCCACCAAGGGCAAGCCAAGCACCGCCATCAGCGTATAAGACAGGCCGAAAAAGCTGGCCCAAAGCGTCATGGCAAGGCCCTGATACCGCAGGCTTGCGGTTTGCGCGATCATCACGGGCGCGGCGACAACGATGCCGAGATGCGAAATCCCCTCCACCGCGCGCAGGGCCAACAACACAGGAAGCGGTGGGAACATGGCTTGAATGGCTGAAAGCGTAGCCCCTGCCACCAGCGCCCAGACCAAGACGCGGCGATAGCCCAAGCGCTGGACCAATAGCCCTGCCGTGGTGCCAAACACCAGCCCGACGAAGCCCACAACCGAGACGATCAACCCGATGGTCACATCCCCCGCGCCTGCATAATGCGACGCGATGCGGTCAAACAGAATGGAGATCTTGCCGAATTGCGCCGCCGCCCCAAGGCCAGCACCCCAGAGGATCAGAATTATGGCAAGGGGAGAGGCATTCCACATGCGCAAAGGGTTAGCCGAAGCTTCAAGGGTTTGCCAATAAAAACCCGGCCCTTTTGACGGGGCCGGGTAAGAATTTTGACCTTTTGGTCCGATTACATATGGATCACTTGGCCATAAGCATCCAGCACGGCCTCATGCATCATTTCCGACAGCGTCGGATGCGGGAAGACGGTGTGCATCAGGTCTTCTTCCGTGGTCTCCAACTGGCGGCCGATGACGTAGCCTTGAATCAATTCTGTCACTTCGGCACCGACCATATGCGCGCCCAGAAGCTCGCCTGTCTTGGCGTCGAAGATGGTCTTGATCATGCCTTCCGCCTCGCCCAAGGCAATGGCTTTGCCGTTGCCGATAAAGGGGAAACGGCCAATCTTGATGCTGTGCCCTGCCTCTTTCGCTTTCGCCTCGGTCAAGCCGACAGACGCCACTTGCGGATGGCAATAGGTGCAGCCCGCGATGGAATTCGGCTTGATCGGATGCGGATGTTTGCCCGCGATCAGTTCCGCCACCATCACGCCTTCGTGGCTGGCTTTGTGCGCAAGCCAAGGCGCGCCCGCGATGTCGCCAATGGCATAAAGCCCGTCGACGCCGGTGCGGCAGAATTCATCGGTGACGACATGGGTGCGGTCAATCTTCACGCCCAAGGCTTCCAGCCCTAGGTTTTCGACGTTGCCAACGATGCCCACGGCAGAAATCACGGTATCAAATTCCATCGTCTCGGTCTTGCCGTTGGATTCCAGATGGGCCGTGACTTTTCCCTTGGCCTTATCCAGCTTCTTGACCGTAGTTTTCTCAAGGATCTTCATGCCTTGCTTGACAAAAGCCTTCTTTGCAAAGGCCGAAATCTCGGCGTCTTCCACGGGCAGCACACGGTCCATTACCTCGACCACTGTGGTATCGGCCCCCAAAGTATTGAAGAAGCTGGCGAATTCGATGCCAATCGCGCCGGAACCGATAACGAGGAGTTTTTTCGGCATCCGTTTTGGCTGCAAGGCGTCGCGGTACGTCCAGACCAGATCACCGTCGGCTTCCAGCCCCGGCAAGGTGCGCGCGCGTGCGCCGGTGGCGAGGATGATCGCAGGGGCTTCCAGCTCTTCGCTGCCCTTGTCGGTTTTCACAGAAACCTTGCCCTTGGCAGGCAGCGTCGCCTCACCCATCACAACGGTGACCTTGTTTTTCTTCATCAAGTGGCCGATGCCACCCGAAAGCTGCTTGGCCACCCCACGCGAGCGGGCAACGACGGCGTCCAGATCATAGGAAAGGCCCGTGGCCGAAAGCCCGAATTCCTTCGCGCGGTGCATCAGGTGAAACACCTCTGCCGAACGCAGCAGCGCCTTGGTTGGAATACAGCCCCAGTTCAGGCAAATGCCGCCGAGATTTTCGCGTTCAACGATTGCAACGGATTTGCCCAGTTGTGATGCACGAATAGCGGCCACATAGCCCCCCGGACCTGCACCGATTACAATTACATCGAACTTCTTGGCTGCCATGTTTTCCCTCCTCAGAAAAAGTAGTTTGCCATTAAACTATTATTTTTGCCCCAGCAACGCCATCACCGCCCACGGCCCATGCGCCCAGTGCATAGCTATATCTCTTTCGCTTGCAACTGGCGCACAATCTCACCGTATCCGCCTTGCGCCATGAAGTTTTCCTCTTCGGGCGTCGATGACCGGCCAAGGGCTGCGTTGCGAAACGGAAAGCGGCCGAAGCGCTTGATGATCTGCTGATGCGCGCGGGCGTGCAATGCGGACTCCGGGTTATCCATACGGGTCGCGAAGCAATCCACCGCAAAGGCCTGATCGGCCGGATCCTCGGAATGTTCGAACGGCAGGTAAAAGAATTGGCGTTCTGGTGGAGCGATCTGCTGATCCCAATTCGCGGTCACGGCGCGACTGGCTGCGGCGCGAGCAAGGGGATCAGTTGCAAAGGCGCGCGGATCGCCACGAAACATATTGCGCGGGAACTGGTCGGTCAGGATCAGATAGGCCAAGGCCCCGCGGGGTTCATTGACCCAATGCAAGAGGCCGCCATCATGCGCCTCTTGCCAAAGCCCGCCGAATTGCGCGCTGATTTCGGCATCAACGGCGTCATTGACCTCATACCAGCCTTTCACGCCTACGCTTCGAAGCCAGAAATCAAGAACCGTTTCCGGATCAGCCATCGTCCCCCCTTGGCAAAATGCCACGCTCTTTTCAGGAGCGTGGCAGGTTTACCGCAGCGTTTCAATGGGGTGTTAGCTGTCGCGCGTTTGTTCGGCATCTTCGACATGTTCGGAAAAGCGCGGACCGTCAGCCTCCGGCCCTTCGCCATCGGCTTCGGACATGGCGGCCTCCACAAAGACCATCGTGGCGGAAGGCGAGACGGCAGTGAAGCTTGATGTCGCGTCAGCGGTGCGGGCACGACGCATCATCCGCCAGACTGCATAAATCGCGAGCACCGCAAAGAGCAGCCCCATGAACAGGAAAAAGCCGCGGGGGCCGACCAGCCCCATCATCCAACCGGTAATCACCGGCCCCGTGATTGCGCCAAGCCCGTTAATGAACAGCAACCCTGCCGATGCGGCGGCCATATCCGACTTTTCCAGATAATCGTTCACATAGGCCAGCAGCAGCGAATAAAGCGGGTTGGAGACTGCGCCCCCCAACGCCCCGACAAGGCAGAGTGCCCAGAACGGAATATCCCAAAGCACCGGAATCATCAGACCAACGGCCCCCACAGCCGTCACCCCCAGAATCACCTTTCGGCGGTCCATCCGGTCCGAAAGCCAGCCGATCGGATATTGGAACACCATGCCGCCGATGTAGATGCCCGCGATGAAGATCGAGATGTCACGCACCGAAAGCCCGGTTTGGGTACCCCAGACCGCCGCCATCCCGAATTGCGCGGAAAAGATGCCGCCCAGAACGAACATACCGACACAGCCCAAGGGCGAGGCGAGGTAAAGTTGGCGGAAGCTCAACGGTTTGGTGGATTCGAATGCCGGTGCCTGGCTGACCGAAAGCAAAATCGGCGTGAAGGCCAGCGACACGAGGATGGAGGGGATGACGAACAGGATATAACCACCGGGATCACCCAGGTTCAGCAAGCCTTGCGCCGCGATGATGCCCACCATCTGCACGATCAGGTAAAGCGACAGCGCCTGCCCCCGGTTCTCATTGGTTGAGGCATCGTTCAGCCAGCTTTCTGCCGTGATATAAACACCGGAAAAGGAGAACCCGATCAGCACGCGCATCAAGGACCACGCGATCCAGTTCGGCGCCACCGCATACAATATCAGCACCGCCGAAATCATCGAACCCAAGGCCGCAAACACCCGCACATGGCCAACGCGGCGGATCATATCGGGCGCCATCCGGGAGCCGAACAGGAAGCCAAGGAAGTAGCAGGACATGACGACCGAAAGCTGGAAGGTCGTCATATTCTCCTGGCCGCCACGAATACCCAGCAGCGAGCCTTGCATCCCATTGCCCAGCATCAACAGCATCATGCCAAGCAGCAACGCCCAAGAGTTCCGTAGTACCGATATCATCGTTCTGGCCTTTCAAATCCTTGAGGCAGCTTGCCCCATTTGCCATCTCTGGCGCAGTTCGTCCTGCGACCTGTCGCAAGCGTTAAACGCCGCTGGGTATCAGCAATGACGCATCACCGTAAGAGAAGAACCGATAGCCTTTTGTGACAGCGTGCTCATAGGCGGATTTCATACGCTCTTGCCCCATCAGCGCCGCAACCAGCATCAGAAGCGTCGATTTCGGCAGATGGAAATTGGTCATCAGCGCATCGGTCGCCTTGAAGACAAAACCGGGGTAGATGAAAATATCGGTCTCGCCCGCCCATGGCTCCACTTTTCCCGTAGCAAGGGCCGCCGATTCGATCAGCCGCAGCGCCGTTGTGCCGACCGGAATGATACGCCCGCCTGCCGCTTTGGTCGCCGCAATCTCTGCGGCCGCCTGCGCTGTCACCTCCCCCCATTCGGCGTGCATCTTGTGGTTCGTCACATCGTCAACCTTCACTGGCAGGAAAGTGCCCGCGCCGACATGCAGCGTCACTTCGGTCGTATCAACGCCTTTAGCGCGCAAGGCGGCAAGCAGTTCGGCATCGAAATGCAGCGAGGCCGTAGGGGCTGCCACTGCCCCGGGGTTTCGGGCGAAGACGGTCTGATAATCGTCATTATCCTGCACATCCGGCGCGCGTTTGGCGGCGATATAGGGGGGCAAGGGCATGGTGCCCGCCTCCAACAGAGCCGCCTCGAAAGCGTCGCCTTCGCGGTTGAACACAAGCCGCAGGTCGGTTTCCGTCTTTTCCGCAACCAGCGCGATCAGACCGCCTTCAAACGCGATCTCCTCTCCCACCTGCAATTTGCGCAGCGGTTTGGCCAGTGCCCGCCAGCCACCAGCGGCTTGCGGCTCCATCAAGGTGATCTCGATCCTGGCAGACACCGGGCCTTGGGCAGAGTCGCGGTGCCGCGCGCCGATCAGCCTTGCCGGAATGACCCGGGTGTTGTTCAGGATCAGCCGGTCACCGGGGCGCAACTGGTCCAGCAAATCCGAGACATGCAGATCGTCCAGCCCATCCGGGCGCACCACAAGCATACGCGCCGATGTGCGTGGGCGCGCGGGTCGCGTGGCGATCAGGGCCTCGGGCAGATCAAAGTCGAAATCGTCCAGTTTCATTCATTCGGTTCCAGTTGCGGCGGCGCACTGCGGAAAATCTCGCGGAACATGCCGGGGGTAAACAGCGACAGTGGGTTGACCGAGACACTCGGCTCTTTCGCGGTGCCTTTAACGGTGTAGTTGAAGCCGAACAACCCTTCGCCCTTACGGGTCAGAAACGCGCCGATACCATTCAGGATATAGATCGGAGAGATCACACCTTGCA
>JBFHGI010000094.1:0-7402 GCA_041583175.1 Pseudorhodobacter sp.
GGGCTGTCGCGCGAGACAGAGCCGGACCCCGCCGTCATCGTCATCGCAACCCCCGCCTTGGCGCGTTCGACGTGATAGGCGCGGTAGCGTTCCTTTGGCATGCCATCATCGGGATAGGCTGGTTCATGGCTGGTGATGATGATCCTGTTGCGCAGCGTCAAGTGCTTGAGGCGATAGGGCTGCAAAAGCGGATCGTTCGACAGTGGGGGGCCTCCGGCTGCGTTTTGCCAAGCCTAGCGCCAGCCCCGGTAAAACTGTTTGGCAAAAGCGACATCTGAATGTCTGGCACAGCCACGCCTGAAACGGGGTTGTGCCCCTGCCCTATGCCTGAGGCACAATCAGCGCCTGCAACTCCGCGACGGCCTCTGCCAATTTGGTACGATTACCGCGTGATTCCACATTCAGCCGTAGCAATGGCTCTGTGTTGGAGGATCGCAGGCTAAACCGCCAGCCCCCCATGTCCAGTGAAAGACCGTCCAGATCATCTCGCGCTTTGGCCCTTGGTTCCATCACCGCCAGAACCCGCGCCACGGTAGCATCGGCATCCTCGACCCGAAAATTGATCTCACCCGACGATGGAAACGCCGCCATTCGTGCCGAAACCAGATCGGCCAGCGTCACCCCGCGCCGCGACATCAATTCAACGATCAGCAGCCAAGGGATCATACCACTATCGCAACAGGCAAAATCACGGAAATAATGATGGGCCGACATCTCGCCGCCATAAATTGCCCCGGTGTCGCGCAGCGCTTGCTTCAGATAGGCATGCCCGGTGCGCGCCATCACAGGCGTACCGCCCAGGCGCGTCACGATTTCTTGCGTGTTCCAGATGATGCGCGGGTCGTGAATGATCGTGGCGGCCTTTTCCTTGGCCAGAAACACCTCCGCCAACAGGCCCACCACATATTCGCCCGGCACAAAGCGGCCCAGATGGTCGAAAAAGAAACAGCGGTCGAAATCCCCATCCCAGGCGATGCCCAAGTCCGCGCCCGAGGCCACGACGGCTTCGGCAGTCATCGGCTGGTTTTCCGGCAGAAGCGGGTTCGGGATGCCATTGGGAAAACTGCCGTCAGGCTCATGGTTCAGGCAAATGAACGACAGCGGCGCGCGTTTCTTGGATAGGGCTTCGGCCAATGCATCAAAGGTCGGCCCGGCCGCCCCGTTACCTGCATTCACCAGAATCTTCATCGGCTTCAACTGCGGCAAATCAATGAAAGACAGCACTGTACGCACATAGGCCCCGCGCGCCGCCTTGGCGGGGCGCACCTCGCCCCCCGGTTTGGGGGCTGCAAAGGCACCGCCTTCGGCCAGCGCCTTGATTTCGGCCATTGCCCCCTTTGGATCCAGCGGGGCAGAACCTTTGCCCACCAGCTTCAACCCGTTGTAATCCATCGGGTTATGTGATGCGGTGACTTCAATGCCGCCATCTGCCTCGAAATAGGCCGTGGCATGATACATTTCTTCGGTCCCGCAAAGCCCAAGGTCCAACACCTCGACGCCAGCCTCCAGCAGCCCGGTTTTCACAGCGGCAAACAGGCTCTCAGATGACGCGCGCGGATCATGGCCCACGACCACACGTTCTGCTTCCAGAACCTCTGCAAAGGCGCGGGCGATGCGCTGCGCAATCGCCTCGTTCAACTCTGCGCCAAGACGCCCGCGAATGTCATAGGCTTTGAAGCAAGTCAGCGCGGTCATCTTGTCCTCTTCCATCGGTTCGGCAGCCAGACTGTGCCACCTTCATTTCAAAGAACATAGCTCGGCCAAGACGCCAAGCGGAAAGAACAGGTGACCTTGGGGAAAGTTGACCCTTGGTTTCGCGCCTTGCACCCACTGCGGTAAAATCGTTGCAATCGTTGCCTAAGCCGCATCAATCGCGGCTTCGGCGCTTTACCCAGCCGCAGGGGTCGTCTAATCAGTTTCGGGAAGCAAGAAGGGCCAGACATGCGCATTCTGATCACCAATGATGACGGTATCAACGCCCCGGGGCTGGAGGTGCTGCACGAAATCGCCAGTGAAATCGCAGGCCCTGAGGGTGAGGTCTGGACCGTGGCACCCGCGTTCGAGCAATCAGGTGTTGGCCATTGTATCAGCTATACCCACCCGATGATGATCGCGGAACTCGCCCCTCGCCGCTATGCCGCTGAAGGCAGTCCCGCAGATTGCGTCATGGCCGGGCTTTATGATGTGATGACCCATGGCAGGCCGGATCTGGTGCTGTCCGGCGTCAACCGTGGCAATAACGCGGGCCAGAACGTGCTCTATTCCGGTACGATCGGCGGCGCGATGGAGGCCGCCTTGCAAGGGATCCCCGCCATCGCCCTGTCGCAGTTTCTGGGAGAGCGGACCAGCACGCTGACCGACCCGTTCGAAGGCGCACGGGTGCATGGTGCGGGTGTAGTGCGGGCGCTCTTGGAAAAAGGCCTCTGGGATCATGACGACGATTACCAGCTTTTCTACAACGTCAACTTCCCGCCTTGTTCGGCGGCCGATGTAAAGGGCAGCAAGGTGGTGGCCCAAGGCTGGCGTCCCGGCACCTATTTCGGGGTCGAGCCGCATCACGCGCCCAATGGTCGCCGCTTTCTGTGGATCAAAGGGGGCGCTCAACAGGTGCGCAGCGAACCCGGCACCGATGTGGCCGCCAATCTGGATGATTTCATCGCCATCACCCCGATGCGCGCCGATCTGACAGCACATGACCGCCTTGCCGATCTGGAGGCACGTCTGGCATGACCACAGGCGCGGAAGGCACGGAAGAAGACGATCTGGCAGAACGCAAGATGCGGTTCCTCTTTGCCCTGCGCTCCAAAGGGGTAACGGACAGCCGTGTGCTCACCGCGATGGAGCGGGTGGATCGCGGCCATTTTATCAAGGGCCTTTTTGCCGACCGCACCTATGAGGATATGCCGCTGCCCATCGCCTGCGGACAAACCATCAGCCAACCCTCGGTCGTCGGTCTTATGACTCAGGCGCTGAACATCCAGCCGCGCGACACCGTGCTGGAGGTTGGCACCGGTTCCGGTTATCAGGCGGCAATTCTGGCGCAGCTAGCCCGCAGGGTCTACACCGTGGACCGCCACCGCCGTCTTGTGCGCGAAGCGATGGAAGTGTTTCGCACCTTGAACCTTTCCAACATCACCGCTTTTGCCGCCGATGGCAGCTTTGGCTTGCCTGACCAGGGCCCGTTTGACCGCATATTGGTGACAGCCGCCGCCGAAGACCCGCCGGGCCCCCTCTTGGCTCAATTGAAGATCGGGGGTATCATGGTTGTGCCGGTAGGCCAGTCGGATGCCGTGCAAAGCCTGATCAAGGTGACACGCCTTGAAAAAGGATATGATTACGAAGAGCTTCGTCCCGTGCGCTTTGTGCCGCTGATCGAAGGGCTGGGCGCCGAGTGACGATGCGAAACCAACGCGCACCGGGGTTAACCCGGGCGAACCTGAGTAGAGGCCGAGCCATGATGACCCGATATTCCCGGATTTTGACCGTTTCCGTCGCCCTTGGCGCTTTGACAGCCTGCACGCCCAGCGGTGGGGGCCTTGACTGGGATTTGCGTGGGCTGACAGGCGGTCAGTTGGACACAGCCGATGCAGCGCGGCAGGCAACGGAACGGCGCCCCCGCGCCGATGCACGCGGCGTGATCGCATATCCCGGTTATCAGGTCGCCTTGGCGCGACGCGGCGACACGGTGCAATCGGTCGCCGATCGTCTGGGCATGAGCGCGGATGAGCTGGGCCGCTACAACGCGTTGAAGCCGAATGACTTGCTGCGCGACGGCGAACTCATCGCCCTGCCTCGCCGTGTCGAGGCCGCACCGGTTATCGGCACCGCCCCCCAAAGCGGCGCAATCGTCGGCGGCACCATTGCGCCCGCCCCCGTTGAGGTGACGGCCATTGCCTCTGGCGCGTTGGATCGTGTTGGTAACACCGGCAGCAGTTCCACAACCAAGCAAACGTCCAGCACCGCCGAACAACCGGGCCGCCACCGCGTGCAGCGCGGTGAAACCGCTTATTCCGTCGCCCGCACATACGGCGTCAGCGTCAAGGCGCTGGCTGAATGGAACGGTTTGGGCGCTGACCTCAACCTGCGCGAGGGCCAGTACCTGATGATCCCGGTGCTGAGTGCGGCAGCCCCTGCCAGCACCACCACGACCAGCGCGCCGGGCAATGGCTCTGCCACGCCGGTCCCCCCTTCGGCGGCCAAACCCCTGCCCGATGAAAAGACGGCCCCGGCGGCAAGCACCCCCAAGAACACCCCCACCTCCCCTGATCTGGGGGCAACCCGCACGGCAGCCTCGGCCAGTGGCTTTGTCATGCCAGCCGAGGGCCGGATCATTCGCGCCTTTGCCAAGGGAAAGAATGAAGGCATCGACATCGGCGCCAGCGTTGGCAGCCCGGTCAAAGCCACCGCGGATGGTGAGGTGGCGGTGATCAGCATGGGCACCGATCAGGTCCCCGTGCTTTTGCTGCGCCACGCGAATAACGTGCTGTCCATCTATGCCGGGATTGACTCGATCAAGGTCAAGAAGGGCGACAAGATCAAGCGCGGGCAGACCATCGCGGTGATCCGCAACGCAAACCCCGCCTTCCTGCATTTCGAGATCCGCAAAGGCTCTGAAGCTGTCGATCCGATGACGATGCTGCGCTAAGACCCTGCCAAAGCAGGGTCTACCCCCCAACCGGCGCTGCGCCGCCCGCTTTGGTTTGCGCCTCGATATAAGGGGCCAGCCTGGCAGCGATCTCGGCGGCCGCCGAAGGGCGCTTGAAATCATCCAGCACCGCTTGCCAGACAGGGGTCGCGCGTTCGGTCGCGGTCAGACAGCCTGTCTCTGCCCAATTGCCATGGTTGGACAGATCCGCAACCAGAGGCTGGTAAAAAGCAGTCTTGTAGCGCCGCATCGTATGTTCGGTTGCAAAGAAGTGCCCACCCGGCGGCACATCACTTAAGGCGGCCCAGCCAAGACTGTCATCATCTTCCGGCGTGGGCTGGCAAAGCTCTGCCAATGTCTGCAACGCCTCTATATCGTTGATGAATTTTTCATATCCGAAGGTCAAACCACCCTCCAGCCAACCTGCGGAATGAATGGTCAGGGTGGCATTGGCCTGCAAGGCCGCCCACAGCGCCATGTGGGTTTCCCCCGCAGCTTGCATATCGGCGGTGTTGGAGGCCGCCCCCGCCGCAGATCGCCATGGCAACCCGATATAGCGGGCCAGTTGGCCGGACCCGATGGACAGTTTTATATGGGCAGGCGTGCCAAAGGCCGGCGCACCCGACTTCATATCCACGTTAGAGGCAAAACCACCATAAGCGACAGGCGCGCCCGCTTTGGCCAATTGCGACAGGGTGATCGCACCCAAAGCCTCGGCATGTTGCAAGGTCAGCGCGCCTGCGATGGTGATAGGGGCCATGGCCCCTGCAAGGCAAAACGGGGTGATGATGGCAAGCTGGCCCATGCGGGCAAAGTCGATCAGACCTTCGGCCATGGGCACATCAATCTGACGCGGAGAATTGGTGTTGATGACGGTATTTGCCCAAACACCCCGCGAGAAATCCTCCTCGGAGAGGTCAAGCCCGATGCGCATCATCTCGAGACTTTGCATCGTCTGGCCCCGGCCCCGCGCGTAAATGAACATCGGCTTGTCACCAAGCACCATCTGCGCGCGGGTCATGGCCAAATGGCGCAGATTCGACGCAATATCTTGCGGCTCGGCCGAGGGGCCGAAGATATGGATCACATCGAAATGCTGTTGCAGCTTCAGGGTTTCGTGAAACGCCTCAAGACTGCCCGCGCGGCGGCCGCGCAGGCGATCCTGCACATTGGGGCAACCGGAACCCGGGGAAAACAGCAGGGCACCGGGTTCAAAACGCTGCTCTCGCGCCGGGTTGGCGGCCCGCATCAGGATGGAGCGTGGGGCAATCGCCAAGCTTTCAGCGACCAGTTCCGGGCCGATGCGAACCATTTCGCTTGCCTCATCCACCAAGGCCCCCGCCGATTTGAATAGGGCGCGGGCTTCCGGATGCAGGATCTTCAGGCCGAGTTCCGAAAGCAGGCGCAAAGCCATCGCATGGATATTGGCGATCGCATCATCGGAAAACACCGACTGTGGCGCGAAAGGGTGGCGCAACTGTCGGTAAGCATGGCTGCGCGGGGTTTCGGAATTTGCGGGTCGCTGCCGCCCGCCGCGTCTTTCTGCCATCCGTCGACCCCTTGTTCCAATAAGGTCAGGATGGGGGATGCGGCAGCGAAGGCTTGACCGTTTGCGACAAAGATATGTCGCTTCAGCTTTGCAAGGGCGGTGGGTTGAAACCCAGCCTACCCCGAACTGGAACCGGGATCAGACTTTCACACCGTGGCGCGCGGCCAGATCGGTAAAGAATTGCCAGGCAACACGACCGGAACGGGAGCCGCGTGTCGCTTGCCATTCAATCGCCTCGGCCCGCAGGGTTGCGGGGTCGACACTGACACCATGCGCAGCGCAATAGCCGTCGATCATGGCCAGATACTCATCCTGACTACAGGGATGGAACCCGAGCCAGAGGCCGAAACGATCCGACAACGAGACTTTCTCCTCCACCGCCTCGGAAGGGCTAATCGCGGTAGAGCGTTCATTCTCGATCATATCGCGGGGCATCAGGTGGCGACGGTTGGAGGTAGCGTAGAAGATCACATTCTCCGGCCGCCCTTCAATCCCGCCATCCAGAACGGCCTTGAGCGATTTGTAATGCTGGTCGTCATGGCTAAAGCTGAGATCGTCGCAAAACAGGATGAAACGGCGGTCCGGGGCTGCGCGCAGGTGGCGCAGAAGGGCTGTCACGGAAGGCAGGTCCTCCCGGCTCAACTCGACCAGAAACAGCGGCGAAGTCTTGTTAATGTCGGCATGTATCGCCTTGACAAGGCTAGACTTTCCCATGCCCCGCGCACCCCAGAGCAGCGCGTTGTTGGCGGGCAGGCCCTGCGCGAAATGGCGGGTGTTTTCATGCAGGATATCCCGCGCACGGTTGATCCCGACCAGCAGCGACATATCCACACGCGACACATGGCGCACCGGGTCCAGACGTTCCGGCCCCGTGTGCCAGACAAAGGCGCGGGCAGCGTCGAAATCGGGGGCGGGCTGCGGGCGCGGGCTGATACGTTCCAGCGCCTCGGCAATGCGGATCAGGGCATCGGCCTCCATCATTTCACCTCTTCGCCGCTGTCGTCTTCTTCAAATTCGTCTTCCTCCACCCACAGGCCTTGGGCACGCAGATCGGCCTCACGCTTCTTTTCAACGCGTCGCACCAAGAGGATGGAGATTTCATAAAGGCCGTAAACCACCACGAACAGAATGACCTGTGTGATGACATCGGGCGGTGTGACAACGGCGGCCAGAACCAGAATCGCCACGACAGCATATTTGCGCACCGA
>JBFHGI010000095.1:0-7363 GCA_041583175.1 Pseudorhodobacter sp.
GGCACCTGCGTCAGGATCTTGCTCTTCTGGTCATCCGTCAGCTTTTCGGTCATCGCCGTCGTGATAAATCCGGGTGCCACACAATTCACCGTAATCCCCCGGCTCGCCACCTCATAGGCCAGGGATTTCGACATCCCCACCATGCCCGCCTTGCTGGCGGCATAATTCGCCTGCCCCGGATTGCCCGTCGCCCCCACAACCGAGGAGATATTCACAATCCGCCCCCAGCGCGCCTTCATCATCCCGCGCAACACGCCCCGGCACAGCCGGAAGGTCGAGGTCAGATTGACCTCCAGCACGCTGGCCCATTCCTCATCCGACATCCGCATGAACAGATTGTCCCGGGTGATCCCGGCATTGTTGACCAGAATATCCACCGACCCCATGGCCGCCGCCGCTTTCGGCAAAGCCTCGACACTCGCCGCCTCGGACAGGTTGCAGGTCACCACATGCGCCCGCTCCCCCAACTCCGCCGCCAGCGCCTCCAAAGGCGCCTCCCGCGTCCCGGACAAGGTGACCGTGGCCCCCGCCCCATGCAAGGCACGCGCGATATCGCCGCCAATCCCACCAGAAGCACCTGTTACTAGTGCCGTCTTGCCTGTCAGATCAAACATCTAAATCCCTCATATGCTCATCGCCAAAAACTGCCCCCTGCTTCATCTTGGTGAAAATACCTGCGGGGGGTCCGGGGGGCGGCGAAGCCCCCCGGCGCTTGAAATCGAAAACCGCGTCAGCCTTTCAGCGCCGGAATATCCTCTGGCGTGCCGACATTGCGTTGCACGGTTTCTTTCTCGATCCGCTTGATCATGCCGGAAAGCGCCTTGCCCGCGCCGATCTCCCAATAGTCGTTGACACCTGCGCCCACCAACCACTGCACGGATTCGCGCCACCGCACCTCGCCCGTCACCTGCGCCACCAGAAGCGCCCGTACACGGTCCGCCTCGACCACGGCTTCGGCGCGCACATTCACCACCACCGGCACCTTCGGGTCGTTCACAACCACACCGGCCAGCGCCTCGCCCATCACGGCAGCCGCCGGTTCCATCAACGCACAATGGAACGGGGCCGAGACGGGCAGCAACAACGCCCGCTTCGCGCCCTTGCCCTTGGCAATCTCGCAGGCACGCTCTACCGCGCCCTTATGGCCGGAAATCACCACCTGCGCGGGGTCATTGTCATTGGCAACCTGACAAACCTCGTCGCCCGCAGCCTCGGCTGCAACAGCAACCACCGTGTCATAATCCAGCCCCAGCACAGCGGCCATCGCACCCACGCCCACCGGCACAGCCTCTTGCATGGCCGCGCCGCGAATGCGCAGCAAGCGCGCCGTATCCGCCAGATCAATCGCCCCCGCCGCACACAGCGCCGAATACTCGCCAAGACTATGGCCCGCCACAAAGGACACATGCTCCATGCCCAGCCCTTCGGCCTCCAGCGCCGCCAGCGCCGCCATGGATGTCGCCATGATCGCGGGCTGCGCGTTCTGCGTCAGGGTCAGATCCTCGATCGCGCCCTCCCAGATCAGGGCCGACAACCGCTCTTCCAGCGCCTCGTCCACTTCCTCAAACACGGCCCGAGCTGCCGGATAGGCCTCTGCCAAGGCACGCCCCATCCCGATTGCCTGCGACCCTTGCCCCGGAAAAACGAATGCTCTGCTCATAGATCCTCCAAATATCTGTTCCTTTGGGAATAGCCCGTCCCGCGCGGCACCGCAATCATTCGCAACACTCTTGCCGCGTTTCGCACAGGTCCTGTGCACGCCGCCCCATATCGCACCAGCCCTTGAATTGCTATTTCCACACTGCAATTGTCCACCCCGAACGGAGCCGTCATGCCCTTGCACAACACAGCCGAGCGTTTTGGCAGCCTGAGCCGGATTTTCCACTGGCTCACCGCCCTACTCATTCTCAGCGCTATCCCCTTGGGCGTCATTGCCAATGACCTGCCTTTCGACACCTCCGAGGCTCTTGCCCGAAAGGCGCAACTGTTCTCGCTGCATAAAACGCTCGGGGTAGCCGCTTTCGCGGTTGCTGCCGCGCGCATTCTCTGGGCCTTCGGCCAAACACGCCCCGCGCCTTTGCATCCCGACCGTCGCGTAGAAACACTGCTGGCCGAGATCATCCATTGGCTTCTCTATGTCTCGCTTCTGGTGGTGCCGCTGTCGGGCTGGGTGCATCACGCCGCGACCTCCGGCTTCGCGCCAATTCTCTGGCCCTTCGGCCAAAACCTGCCCTTCGTCCCGAAATCAGAGGCTGTTGCAGCCCTCGCGGCGGGCCTTCACTGGGTTTTCACCAAACTCCTGATCGGCGCTTTGCTTTTGCATATCGCAGGGGCGCTGAAACACCAGTTCATCGACAAGGATGCCACTTTGGCACGCATGATCTCTGGCGCAGCAGCGCCCGACAGGCCAAAGCCAACGCCGCGCAGCCACGCCTTGCCCGCGATTGCCGCGCTGCTGATCTATGCCGCAGGCGCGACAGTCGCGGTCAGCCTCACCCAAGCGGAACCGCCCGTTCCGCAATCCAGTCTCGCGGGAACCACTGCCGGAAACTGGCAGGTCGAAAGCGGCACTCTGGGTCTCAGCGTCCAGCAACTCGGCTCAACCGTCAGCGGCTCCTTTGCGACATGGCAGGCTGACATCAGTTTTGGCCCGACAGCCCCGTCCGACATCAAAGGCCAGGTGACGGTAACGATAGACACAACCAGCCTCAGCCTCGGCTCTGTTTCGGATCAAGCCAAAGGTCAGGATTTTCTGGATACCGCGACCCATGGCACAGCGAGCTTTACCGCCGACATCCTCGGGGAAAGCCCCGACTACCTCGCCCGCGGCACCCTGACCCTATTGGGCCAAACGCAACCGCTTTCCCTGCCCTTCACCTTGAAGATAACGGGTGAAACAGCCGAGATGACAGGCGCAACCACCCTCGACCGCCGCGATTTCGGGATCGGCAGCAAATACCCGGATGAGGCAAGCGTGGGCTATGACGTGGGTATCAGCGTGACGCTGACGGCAAAGCGCGTTGCGCCTTAGCCCCCAGCATCCTTGGGAAAACGTGGGTCTTGCAAGAAAACGGCGTCGAAGATATCGAACACTGCCTGCGCGACCGGGGTGCCTAACACCTCATCGCGGTCCAGTGCCGCGCCGACCAAGGGGTTCTTGGCAATCCGCCGCGTCTTGGCATTTATCACCATGACCGCAGGCCCATCCGGCCCCAGACGATAGCGCAAGGCAATCGCCACACGGTCCTCCGCCCCGGTGCCTTCGCCCCAAGCCCCAAGGATCAGATCCAGATTGGCCGGATGCGCAGCAAAATCGGCACCCGGCGTCCAATGCAGGAAATAGCTGGCCACGGTTTCGGCCCCGCTGCGATGCACCACCCCCCAGATCGACTGGCTGGGCTGGCCGCAACAGTCACATTGGCCCGCCGCCGCGCCCATTGCTTCCACCTCATAGGTCTGCTCTGTCATCTCACTCTCCGCTTGCCTTGCCCCGGCCTAGCAAATCCCTGCGGCCTAAAACATAGCAAAACGGCGCGCAGGGTTTCCCCCACGCGCCGCTTCGTCTGCCCAAGGGCGAAAGCTTTACTCGGCCTTCATCGCCTCGATCGAAATCATCACCTGCACCTCGTCCGAGACATAGGGCGCGAACTGCCCCAAACCGAATTCGGACCGGATCAGCGTCGTCGTGCCGTCAAACCCTGCCCAGGCCTTGCCCTCCATCGGATGATCACCTGTCTGGTTCAGAACCGCATCCAGAACCACGGACTTCGTGACGCCATTCATTTCCAGATCACCGGTGATCTTCGCCGTCGTCTCGCCCGTCACCTCGATCGCGGTGGAGGTGAATTTCACCATCTCATCCTCTGCCGCATCAAAGAATTCCGCCGTCATGAAATGGTCAAACCGCGCCTGCCACCCCGTCATCATGCTGCGGACTGGGAAAGCCACCTGCACGCTCGACGCGGCCGGATTGTCCTGATCGAACATGATCTCCCCGTCAAAGCCCGAAAACATCCCGTAAGTCGTCGAAAAGCCCAGATGCTCATAGGAAAAAACGATCTGGCTGTGGCTGGCATCCAGAACGTATTTCACGGGTTCGGCTTGGGCAGAGGTTGCAGCAAGCAAAGCGGCAGCGAGCAGATATTTCATTCGTATTCTCCATAAGTTGACTGGCGGGACAATCGCTTGGCAACTACCTAGCCTGACGGGCCACGGTTCTACAGTCCCAAAAACTCCACAGCCTCCGCGCGGGAGTGCACAAATCAGGAAGCGCGCCACGCCTGCCCCATGTTTTCCCTTGCACGCCAAGCCGCGCAGCCTAGGCTGGCACGACCCAACACAAAGGCGACTTCATGAGCTTTCTGGTCTTTTGCGCCGTTCTGGCGGCAGCGCTGTTGCACGCCACGTGGAATGCCATGGTCAAAGGCGCAAAGGACAAGCAACTCAATATGGCCGCAGTCGTCATCGGCCACTTGCCGCTTGCGTTGCTGGCCCTGGCCTTTTCCCCCATGCCGAGCCTGGAAAGCCTGCCCTATCTTTTAACCGGAATCGCCTTGCACTTCGGCTATCAGATGACGCTTTTGAACGCTTATGGCGCAGGCGATCTGACGCAAATCTACCCGCTGGCGCGCGGCTCTGCCCCGATGGTCGTCGCCCTTGTGTCCGTGGCCTTTCTGGGCGTTTCGCTACAACCGGTTGAAATCATGGGTGTTGTCATCATCGGCATCGGTGTCTTGTCGATTGCGCTGGTGCGCAAAGCGGATGGACAGCGCAACCCGCAAGGCGCGAAACTGGCCCTGATCACCGGCGGCTTTATCGCCGCCTATTCCTTGGTCGATGGCATGGGCGCACGGGTGGCGGGAACCGCCTTGGGGTTTTACGGCTGGCTCGCAGTGGGCAATGCAGCCCTTATGGCGGGCCTCATGGCGATCCGCGCGCCGCACCAGCTGCGGGCCTTGGGCACCGACGGAAAGCGCGTCTTCCTGATCGGCGGTTCAGCCAGCTTTGCCGCCTTCGCCCTTGTCATCTGGTCCTTCACACAAGCCCCTATTGCCCTTGTCGCCGCCTTGCGCGAAACCTCGATCATCTTTGCCCTGCTGATCGGCGTTTTCTTCCTGAAAGAGCGGCTCAATCTTGCCAAAGTGACCTCCACCGCGATCACATTGCTGGGCGTGGCGCTTCTGCGGCTGGCGAAATGACATCGCTGCAACGATAGCAAAAACCGTCAGCACTCAAGAAATAAACGCGGCGAATTCAGCCACTTCGCCAAGTTTGTTTCCAACGCTGGTCCAAATGCGAACACATTGTCCGCCGATAGTCGGTCTGTAACTGATCCGGATTGGTACCATGGCCGTTGTTGGCTACTACTCGATGACCACAGGGCAAGGACTGGCAAGCCAGGTGGATGAAATCACGAATAACGGCGATACCGCCGTGAACGTGACCATCCCCAACGCGACCCAGCTTGCAGCACTTGATACCCTCTATGTGGTGAACCCGAGCAACAGCAACTTCGGCAGCGAGTATCTGGCGAATCTTTCCGCTATTTCGGCGGCGGTGAACTCGGGCATGAACCTGATTATCTTCGACCGCTATGTGACCAATGCCCAAACCATTCTGCCCGGCGGCACAGGCATCACCGCCGTGCGCGATTTCACCAGCGGGTCCGATGTCAACGTCGCAGCCGGTGCGCCGAGCAACTTCACAAACGGGCCGAATGGCACGATCACAGACAGCACCTTTGACGGCGGGAACTATTCGAACCACGGCTATGTAACGATTGCTTCACTGCCCGCTGGCGCAACGCCGCTTTTGACCACATCGAACCCCAACCATATCGTCGCCTTCACCTATCCGGTCGGCGCGGGGAACGTGTTCTATTCCACCATCCCGCTGGATTATTACACAGGCTCCAACAACGCCAGCATCACCCCCGCCGAGGTGTTCTCGCTTTTCGGCAACACGCAAGCCGTCATGTGTTTCACCCGTGGCACCTTGATTGAAACCGTGCACGGCCCAACCCCCGTCGAAGCGCTCCGGTCAGGGGATGAGGTTCTGGTTGCCCGTGGCGGGCAAAAGCAAATCAGGTGGGTCTGCTCCACCGCTCTTGGCCCAGCCGCCTTGCGCCGCAATGCAAATCTGCGGCCTGTCCGCATTACGGCCGGCGCGCTTGGCAATGGTTTGCCAAAACGCGATCTTCTGGTCAGCCGCCAACACCGGATGCAGGTGACCTCCAGGATCGCGCAGCGCATGTTCGGCACGCCCACGCCCCTGATCGCGGCCATCAGGCTCACCGCTCTCCCCGGCATCTTTGTCGATGAAATGCAGGAAGAGGTGGAATATTTCCACATCCTCTTTGACCGGCATGAGGTGATCTGGGCCGAAGGCGCCCCCAGCGAAAGCCTGTTTGCGGGGCCCGAGGCGCTGACAACCGTTCCCGCCGCCGCCAAGGCCGAGCTGTTGAGCCTCTTCCCAGAACTGGCAGCGCAAGACTATATCCCCTGTCCCGCCGCCTTCATCCCGTCGGGCAAGGCGCAGAGACATCTGGTCACCCGCCACGCCAAGAACGCCAAGCCCATCGTTGATCTGGGCGCTCTGACAGGCCTCTTTGCGGCGGATCAACAGCCGCACCGCCCCCCGGCAATCGCAAGAATGGCCTCCCAAAGCATTAACAATTGATGAAGAAAAATCGGGTTTACAAGCATTTCCAATGCGTTAAACAAAGATTCGCGCGCGAAATCCGTAAGCCCTTTCCGCTTGCATTTCCTGCCCCGCATCGCTAAAGCAACCCAATCTTGCCGCACCTATCTTTTGATCCGGTGCAGCCTCTCGTGGTCGGGACGCGGCAAGGTGGTGACCCCGACCTATGAAATGCACCATAAGTAATGAACGGAGACAGCATGCCGCTTTACGAGCATGTCATGATCGCGCGTCAGGATCTTTCCAGCACGCAAGCCGAAGGGCTCGTCGAACATTTTTCCGCAGTTCTTGCAGACAACGGCGGGAAAGTCGTTGAAAACGAGTACTGGGGCGTCAAGACGATGGCCTACAAGATCAACAAGAACCGCAAGGGCCACTACGCCTTCCTGCGCTCGGATGCACCGGCTTCCGCAGTCCAGGAAATGGAACGCCTGATGCGCCTGCACGACGACGTGATGCGTGTGCTGACCATCAAGGTCGACGCCCACGAAGAAGGCCCGTCCGTACAGATGCAAAAGCGCGACGACCGTGACCGCGGCGACCGTGGCGGCGACCGCCCCGATCGTGGTGACCGCGGCGACCGCCCGCGTCGTTGATCTCAGGCATAGGAAAGGACCATTCAAATGGCGAATAAACCCTTCTTCCGTCGCCGCAAGGTCTGCCC
>JBFHGI010000096.1:0-7350 GCA_041583175.1 Pseudorhodobacter sp.
GGGTGTGCTGATCAACATCACCGGCGGCTATGACCTGACCCTGTTCGAGCTGGACGAGGCGGCGAATATCATCCGCGAAAAGGTCGATCCGGACGCGAATATCATCGTCGGTTCCACTCTGGACACGTCGATGGAAGGCTGCCTGCGGGTTTCGGTGGTGGCTACAGGGATTGATGCGAATATCTCGCAAGCAGAAGCGCCGGTAGCGCGTCGCTCGATGGCGGCACCGTTGCCGTCCAGCTTCACCGCGCCGGAGCCGAAAGTCGAGGCCCCGCGCCCCGCGCTGTCGGTTTCTTCGGCAACCATGGTTCAACCTGCTCCGCAGCAGCGCCCGACCCCGGTCGAAGACAAGGCACCGACCTTGTTCGATCGCGAAGCACCGGCCAGCACTGAGGTCGAGGCAGAGGAAGAAACGGCAGAGACGGATGATTTGCCGCTGCCCGCTTATCGTCCGCAACCCGCGCCGCAACCCCGCTCCATGACCGCAGCACTGGACTCGGATGCGTCGGAGTTTGTGGCGCCGCGTCCGCGCCCGACCGGCACCCCTTCGCCGGAAGCGCTCGCGCGTTTGCAAGCCGCAGTGTCGAGATCCCCGATGCAGCAGCGCCCTGCAGCGCAGCCCGCAGCACAACCTGCAACCGCCCGGCCCGCCGCCGCAGCAGAAGCGCCGCGTCCGCGCTTTGGAATCGGCTCGCTGATCAACCGGATGGCAGGACACACAGACGCCCCGGCAGAGCGTGGTTCGGCGCAGCCTCAGGTCAGCCGTCAGCAGCCGGCAACCAGCTATGACGAAGAGCCAGAGATGAGCGCAGATCAGGAGCGGATCGAAATTCCGGCCTTCCTGCGCCGCCAAGCCAACTAAAATCAATCAACTTTGATCTGTGAAAGGTCCGCGAAAGCGGACCTTTTTTTGTTATACTGCAAAGGTTTAGATGCAGGTAGGCGGTGTTTTGCAGGGCTTTTCGGCTTTTGTAACAGAAGGTCACAAAGAGTGAGTTGTTGCGCGGCCCCCTCGGGCTTAATTAAAATTCACCGAAAGACCGAGGCGAGAAGAGGCACTGATCGCATCCCTGTCAAAAGACTTTCGGTCACATAAATAGAAACGGCCGGAAGGTTACATCGTGCAACATACACTGAAATCCGAAGTGGTTTTCGTCGGGACCGGGCTGCATAGCGGCGCACCGGTTCGCATGGTTGTTAAACCCGCCTCCGCTGATTATGGCATCTGGTTCCGCCGGACGGATGTCGCCCTTGGTGACACGCTGATCCCCGCGCGCTGGGATGCCGTTGTGCCCTCCAAGCTTTGCACCTTGGTTGCCAATGCGGCGGGCCATTCGGTATCGACCATCGAACATATCATGGCGGCGCTGGCCGGTTTGGGTATCCATAACGCACTGATCGAGATCGACGGGCCGGAAGTGCCAATCCTTGATGGCTCCTCTCGCCCCTTTGTTGCGGGCCTGTTGGCCAAGGGCATCCGGACGCAAAGCATACCCGTCCGCGCCATCCGTATCCTGCAACCGATCGAAGTGCGCGAAGGTGAAGCAATCGCGCGGCTTGACCCGTCCGATATGCTGGAAATCGATTTCCGTATCGATTTCGAGGATGCGGCGATTGGCCGTCAGGAAAAAACCTTGAACATGTCCAATGGTGCTTTTGTCCGTGAACTTTGCGACAGCCGCACATTTTGCCGTCAAGCCGATGTGGATGCGATGCGCGCCAATGGTCTGGCGCTGGGTGGCAATATGGAAAACGCGGTCGTCTTCGAAGGCGACCGGGTGCTTTCGCCGGGTGGTCTGCGCCATGCGGACGAACCTGTGCGCCACAAGATGCTGGACGCATTGGGTGACCTTGCACTGGCAGGGGGGCCGATTCTTGGCCGTTATACCGGTTTGCGGGCAGGCCATGCGATGACCAACCGCCTGTTGCGAGCCTTGTTTGCGCAGCCCGACGCATGGGAAATCGTCGAATGTGGCCTGCCGACAGGCCGAAAGCTTCCAGGTGTGGGGGTTTTGCGCTCTGATATCCCCGTTCACTGTTAACCTGCTCCGAAAGGTGAAAGGCGTTTTGCGCACCGGATTTTTCTGTGCTAGGACAGAGCAAACCCGGCAGTCAAACGCTGGAATTTGCAGGATTATGGGGTAGGCGGAAGATGGCAGGCGTTAAGTCACGCGCACGGTTCATTTGGGCAGCGCTGGTCGTTGCGGGCCTTGCAGGCTGTGGTGGGGGCCAAGAAGAGGTCCCGCTTGAGAGTTTGACCGCAGAAGATATCTATAAGCGCGGGGAGCTGGAGCTGGAAACCAGCCGCAGACCCGAGAGCGCGATTCGGTATTTCTCTGAGGTTGAACGGCTTTATCCATATTCGGAATGGGCAAAGCGGTCCTTGATCATGCAGGCGTTCAGCCAGCATAAGGCCAAGAATTACGAGGACGCCCGCGGCTCGGCGCAGCGCTATCTTGATCTGTATCCTGCAGAAGAAGATGCGGCCTATGCGCAATACCTTCTGGCGCTGTCCTATTACGACCAGATTGATGAGGTGGGCCGCGACCAAGGCCTGACCTTCCAGGCGCTGCAAGGCATGCGCGAGGTGATCGAGAAATATCCCGACAGCGAATATGCACGCTCGGCGATTCTGAAATTCGATCTGGCCTTTGACCATCTGGCCGCCAAGGAAATGGAAATCGGGCGCTATTACCTGAAAAAGGGCCAATATGCGGCGGCCATCAACCGCTTCCGCGTGGTGGTGCAGGAATTCCAGACAACAACCCACACCGCCGAAGCGCTGCATCGCTTGGTCGAAAGCTATCTTGCCCTTGGCCTGACGGATGAGGCGCAGACTGCGGGTGCTATTCTGGGCCATAACTACCAGTCCAGCCCGTTCTATGATGACAGTCACCGTCTGCTGACAGGCCGCGGCCTGTCCATGGAAGCCAAAGGCGAAAGCTGGTTGAGTAACGTGTACCGGCAGGTCATTCAGGGTAAGTGGTTGTAGGGGCGGCACGCTTGGACGTGCCCTGCGGGATAGTGGATGCTACGCGCGCTTGAAATTCGCGATTTGTTGATCATTGACCGGTTGGAACTGGCGTTCCAACCGGGCCTTAATGTGCTGACCGGCGAAACCGGTGCGGGCAAATCCATTCTGCTGGATGCTTTGGGCTTTGTGCTGGGCTGGCGCGGGCGGGCCGAACTGGTGCGGGCAGGGGCTGATCAGGGTGAAGTGACGGCCGTTTTTCACCTGCCCCCCGGACACGCTGCACTGGAGGTGCTTGCCGAAGCGGGGATCGAGGCGGAGGATGATCTGATCTTGCGGCGCATCAATACCGCAGATGGCCGCAAGACCGCTTGGGTCAATGACCGCCGTGTCAGTGGTGAGGTGCTGCGCGCGCTATCCGATACTTTGGTGGAACTGCATGGTCAGCATGATGATCGCGGCTTGCTGAACCCGCGTGGCCATCGCCAGATCCTTGATGCCTTCGCGGGGGTTGATATCGGCGCCGTCAAATCGGCGTGGACGGCGCTGTCGGCTGCCCGCCGCGCCAAGGCGCAGGCCGAAGCAGCGCTGGAAGCTGCGCGGGTCGAAGAAGATTTTCTGCGCCATGCTGTTGCCGAGTTGGACAAGCTGAACCCCGAACCGGGCGAGGAGGCGAGCCTTGATGCCCGCCGCCGCGCCATGCAAGGGGCCGAGAAAATCCGTAGCGACATTGCCCGCGCCCATGCCGCCCTGTCCGACCAAGGGGCAGAGGCTGTTCTGGTCGATGCCCTGCGCTGGCTGGAAGGTGCGGCGGACCGCGCCGAAGGCCGGTTGGAAGGCGCGATAGCCGCCCTTGGCCGTGTGCTGGTGGAATTGGGCGAGGCGCAATCGGGGGTCGAAGATTGCCTCTCTGCCCTCGATTTCAACCCGATGGAACTGGAGCAGATCGAAGAGCGTCTGTTCGCCATTCGCGCGCTTGCCCGCAAGCATAATGTGCTGGCCGATGATTTGGGCGGTTATGCCGATGATCTGCGCGCGCGGTTGGCGGTGATCGACGGCGGTGCCGGCAATCTTGCCGCGTTGACCACGGCACTGGTTGAGGCAGAGGCCCGCTATACCCGCGCTGCCGAGGCGTTGACCAAGACCCGCCTTGCCGCCGCCAAACGGCTGGACAAGGCGATGGGGGCGGAACTTGCGCCACTGAAGATGGAGCGGGCGGTGTTTTCCACCCGGATCAGCCCGATAGAGGCCGGGCCGGAAGGCGTGGATGAGGTGGCCTTTACCGTGGCGACCAACCCCGGTGCACCTGCAGGACCCCTGAACAAGATCGCCTCGGGCGGCGAACTTTCCCGCTTTTTGCTGGCGTTGAAAGTATGTCTTGCCGGTAATACCCCCGGCCTGACCATGATTTTCGATGAGATTGATCGCGGTGTGGGCGGGGCGACTGCCGATGCCGTGGGGCGCCGTCTGGCGGCATTGGCCAGTACCGCGCAGGTTCTGGTCGTGACCCATTCGCCTCAGGTGGCCGCCCTTGGGGCGCATCACTGGCGGGTGGAAAAGAAGGTGGCGAAAGGCATGACGACATCAACTGTCACGCCGCTATCGCCGGATGAACGCACGGAAGAAATCGCGCGGATGCTGGCGGGCGATACCGTCACCCCTGCCGCTCGCGACGCCGCGCGCGCTTTGCTGGGATAGCAAGGATATGAGGGTTAGCTTTGTCTCCTATCCTTTTGCCCTGATTTGGATTTCCGCCTTTGCAGCCTATGCCCAGCAGGACTTCGGCGCGGAAATAGACGCCTTGCATCAAACCACCGATTACGCGCAGCCCGGCGCGTGGCGTTACAGCCTGGACGGGCCCCGCCTGGTGGAGGATGCGGTGGATTTCATCGAGGGAATGCGCTGGCAGAACCATCACTATCTTTGCGATTTTGACACCGCGCCGCAAGCGGTGGAACGCGAGATTGACATGATGGTCGTGGAAGATCAGCGCCACGCTTTCCTGTTCTTTCCGCTGCGGGCAGAGGTGAAACGGGCCGAGGCTGACGGCATCGCCCGCGCCGAGGCTGCGTTCCTTAAGATCGTCGAAGGCGATGAAAGCCAAGACCCTGATGCGGAGTATCGGGCCTTGGCCGCACAGGTTCGCGCCGGCGCGTTTGGCCCCATGGTGCAAAGGAATTACACCGAGGTAACGCAGGTTTTGGAGGGTGAAACGCAGTATAGTTTTGAGCCGCTGTTCACCATGCGCCTGATTGCGCGGGCTGAGCATGCCGATCAACTGATCGCTTTGGTCGATGCCGCGCGGCAATCGGCTTGCGGTAAGCCTTAACCTTCCACGGCAGAAAATTGCAGCGAAAGCGCCTGCCAGCCGCCCGGCTTGGCGACCAGGACCGCAATCAGCATTGCCCCGATGCGCCCCGCATCACGCCCTTGCGCGTCAACAATGCCAGAAAGCACAAAGCGTTGATGCAGCACCGCCGCCCCCGGTCCCAAAGGGCGCAGTTTGTTCTTTCCGGTGACCAGCCGCGATTGGCTGAACGCGCCGGCCCATTCGCCTTTGAACAGTGCCTCGGCTGCTTTGCGCCCTTCGGCCCATCCCCCAGTCAAGCTGAGCACATCGGCGTCCTCGGCCAGCAAAGCGCCGAGGCCCGCTGCATCCCGCGCGCCCCAGATCAGAGCAAAGGCGCGGGCGAAGTCTTCCGGTTTCTGCGGGGTCATGACTGGCGCACCATCTTGCCGGGGTTCATCAGGTTCGCCGGGTCCAATGCGCGCTTGATCTGCCCCATCACATCCCAGGCCGCGCCATGTTCCGCCGCCATATAGCCCAGCTTGCCACAGCCGATGCCATGCTCCCCCGTTATCGTGCCGCCCAACTGCAAAGCGCGTTCGGCCATCCGGCCTGACAGACGGCGGGCGACAGCCATTTCGGTTGGATCTTCCTTATCAACCAACAGGATAGCGTGGAAATTGCCATCGCCGACATGGCCCAGAATTGGCCCCATGATCGGGCTTTCGGCGATATCGGCACGCGTTTCCTCCACCGCTTCGGCAAGGCGCGAGATGGGGACGCAGACATCCGTCACCAAGGCGGTGGCCCCCGGCCGCAGTGCCAGAATGGCCGGATAGGCATTATGCCGCATCTTCCACAGCTTGTTGCGGTCTTCGGTGGCTTTGGCCCAATCATAGCCGGTGCAGCCCATCTCGGCGGCAATCTCGGCAAAGCGTTCGGTCTGTTCCTGCACGCCCGCAGGGGAGCCGTGGAATTCCACCATCAACTGGGGCTCTACCGTGAGGCTGGTGCCCGCCCAAGCGTTACAGGCTTCGACCGAGGCCTGATCCAGAAACTCGATCCGCGCCATCGGGATACCGCTTTGAATGGTCGCGATCACGCAATCCACCGCATCGGCAATTGTGGGAAAGGCGCAAACAGCGGCCGAAACCGCCTCTGGCTGGCCATGCAGGCGCAGCGTCAGCTCGGTGGTCAGGCCCAGCGTGCCTTCGGAGCCGACAAACAGCGCCGTCAGGTCATAGCCCGCAGAGGATTTCGGTGCCGAGGTTCCGGTGCGAATGGTGCGCCCATCGGCCAGAACCACCTCCAGACCCAGCACGTTGTCGCGCATGGTGCCGTATTTCACCGCCGTCGTGCCGCTGGCGCGCGTGGCGGCCATACCACCCAGCGTAGCATTGGCCCCCGGATCGACGGGGAAAAACAGCCCCGTCGCGCGAAGGGCGTCATTCAGCGCCTCGCGCGTGATGCCGGGTTGCACGACGCAGAGCATGTCTTCGGGATAAACCGCAAGCATTTGGTTCATATGGCTGAAATCGACCATGACGCCACCTTTCAGCGCCAAGGCATGCCCCTCCAGCGAGGTGCCCGCGCCCCAGCCCACCATCGGAACCCCGTTAGCGGCACACAGCCGTGCGATCATCGACACTTCTTCGGCGCTTTGGGGATAGACGATCGCATCCGGCAGGCCACCCGTCACATGGGTTTCGGATTGGCCATATTGCGCGATGACCGAGGGCGCACGGCTGAAGCGGGCGCCAAGGCGATGTGCCAATTCAGATAGGGCGGTTTCAAGGGTCATGCGGCCTCCGGCAATTTGCGCCACGCTACGGCTTTTCGCGGGGCAGGGGAAGGGCGCTAGGGCCTGAGCGCGGCCAGTGCTGGCGTCAAATCGCCATAGCCGGTGAAACGCCGCTCATAGGCGAGGCCCAGACGCTTGGCGCATTCTTCAGCTTTGGCATCCAGCGCCGCATCATTGGTCTGGGCCTGATAGACCAGCTTGGTGTAATTGCCGAAATACATCTCCCGCAGCTCCGGGTGACGATCAAGGCCCATCGGCTTCCAGACGAAAGCATCGAACTGCCGCACCAGA
>JBFHGI010000097.1:0-7345 GCA_041583175.1 Pseudorhodobacter sp.
ACCTTGAAAGAGGGGTTTCGGGCGGGGGAGTTTGACATGATCTTGACGACCGAGTTCCCGCCGCCCGAGGGGGTTGAGGTCTTGTCGAAACGGCGCTTGGTCTGGATTTGCTCGCCCGATCAGCGCGCGGCGGCCCTGCGCCCGCTGCGGCTGGCCTTCAAGGAAACCTGCTTTTTCCGCCCTGTGGCCCATGCGGCGCTGGATGCGGCCGGAATCCTTTGGGAAAATGCCTTTGATGGCGATAGCGAGACGGTGGTGGAGGCAACGGTCGCGGCGGGCCTGGGCATTTCGGCGCGGATTGAAGGGCAGGTTGCACAGGGATGCGTCGCGCTGAGCGATGATGCCGGCTTGCCGGATCTCGGGGCGTCCTACATTTGCCTCTATGACAGCGGGCAGGCCAAGGGCGATCTGGCCGATGCATTGCGCAACGCGTTGCGTCAGGGCTATGGCGAAGCGGGCTGAAATTTTTGGATGGAAAATTTGCCTGCGGCGCAGGTATTTCTGCCAAGATGAAACGCGTCAGATTTCTGCTGTCATTTGGTGGCCGGGTGCATAGCACAGGCGCACGCTGGTGATGGGCAGGGCGGCGGCCCAGGTTGTGCGGTCTACGGTGAACAAAGGCGCGTTTTCGGGGCAGCCGAGGTGCTCGGCAATGGCGCGCGGTGCCGCGATGGCACCAAAGGCGAAGTCTCCTGCGGAAAAGGCGGCGTTCTGGACCAGCCATTCATTGGCGCTGATCGTGGAAAGGTCGGCTTGCGCCATCTCGGGCACGGCCACAGGGTTGACCCAGCGATCTTCCAGACAAAAGGGCGTGTCATTGGCCAGATGCAGGGCGAGGATGTGGATCATCCGGGCATCCGAAGGCAGCCGCAAGCGGGCCGCGATGTCTGTGGGCGGGGGGGCCGTTTTCCGGGCCAGCAAGCGATAGCCGTAGCTTTGCCCGCGGCTTTCAACATCCTGCCGGATGATCGGAATATCCAGCGTGGCTTTGCGCACAGGGTTTAATGGCACCCGTGTTCCTGCTTTGCGGCGGCGTTCCAGCAGACCGGCCTCTGCCAGATCGCGCAGGGCGCGGTTGACCGTGGCGCGCGCGCAGCCCAGTTCCTCGGCCAGATCGGCCTCATGCGGGATTTGCCCGCCGGGGGGCCATTCGCGGCTGCGGATGCGGCGCAGCGCCTCGGCCTGAACGGATTGCCATGTGATCGCGGTCATAGGTCCCTGAGTTTGGTGACGGTGGCAAGATAGGCCGAAGCTATGGCGTCATGCGCGTGGTGCTGCCCTTCCGTTACCAGATGACGGCCCGCTGACCAAAGCTCTTTCACCATGCGGTCATCGCCTGCAAAGATATAGGCGTCGAGTGTGGTATCGCCGCGATGGCCGGCCATGTCGGGGCCGCTGTTGTCCAGCCCCACGAGATCGGCGAGTTTGCCCACTGCAATCGCACCCGCATCCCGGCCCGCTGCCTGTGCACCGCCTTGGGTGGCGCTTTCAAACAGCACGCGTCCTGTGGATTTCTCTGCACTGGCCAGCGCGGCGCGAGAGCGGTCGCGCAGGCGCTGGCTATAGTCCAGCGTGCGCAATTCTTCGGACAGGCTGATGCGGATGTTGCTGTCGGAGCCGACACCCCAGCGACCGCCTTGGGCGGCGTAGCTGACGCCATCAAATATCCCGTCGCCCAGCGAGGATTCAGTGATCGGGCAAAGGCCCGCGACTGCACCGCTTGCCGCCAGACCTTTGGTTTCATGCGGTTCCATCTGGGTGCAATGGATCAGGCACCAGCGGGCATCCAGATGCGCGTTGTCCAGCAGCCATTCGGTCGGGCGCGCGCCGCGATGGGCCAACACCTCTTCCACCTCGGCGGTTTGTTCGGCCAGATGCATGTGGATCGGCGCGTCGGGGCGCAGGCTGGCGGCGAAAGCAAGCCCATCAACGGATACCGCGCGCAGGCTGTGGGGCGCCACGCCCAGCACGCTATCGGCAGGCAGCGGGGCAAGTGCGGCGGCGGCACCGTCCATCAGCTTGGCAAAGCTGTCGGGGGTGTTGCCGAAGCGGTTCTGGCCGGGGCCAAGCGGGCGCTGATCGCAGCCGCCAAATTCATAGAGCACCGGCAACAGGGTCAGGCCAAGCCCGGTTTGCGTTGCCGCCGCCGCCACCCGTGCGGCCATTTCGGCGCGGTTGGCATAGGGGGATCCGCCGGGGGCGTGGTGCAGGTAGTGGAACTCTGCCACCGCCGCATAGCCCGCTTCGGCCATTTCCATCTGCACGAAAGCCGCGATGGCCTGCACATCCTCGGGCGTAAGGCGGTCCAGAAAGCGGTACATCAACTGCCGCCATGTCCAGAAACTATCTTGCGGGTTGGGTCCGCGGCGTTCGGTCAGGCCTGCCATGGCACGCTGGAAGGCGTGGGAATGCAGGTTGCTGGGGGCGGGGAGCAAGGTGCCAACGCGCTGGCCCTGCGGCGCGGCGCCCACCTCGATTGCGGCGATACGGTCGCCAGCAAGGGTGATTGCCACCGCATCGGCCCAACCATCGGCCAAGAGTGCCTGTTCCGCCCAAATCACCGTCATAGCGCTGCTCCTGAAAGTTTGTCGTCCCGATTGACAGGTTTAATATGTATGTACATAATAATCCAAACACCGAGGGAATCAAGATGCAAAGTGATGCGCGGGTTGTGATGATGAACGGCGGCCTGGCCGGAACAGCGCAGGGGTTTATCCCTCAGGGCGCTGTGGCGCTGGAGGCGGGAAAGATCGCGTGGGCGGGGCCTGCGGCGGAGCTTCCGGCAAGCTATTCCGACTGGCGGCACGAAAATGTCGAAGGGCGCCTGATCACGCCTGCTTTCATTGATTGCCATACGCATATCATCCACGGCGGCCACCGCGCGCGGGAATTCGAGATGCGGCTTGAAGGCGCCAGCTATGAAGAGGTCGCGCGGGCGGGGGGCGGTATCGTTTCCACAGTCACGGCGACGCGGGAGGCGGATGAGGATAGCCTGATCGCGCAGGCCTTGCCCCGCCTCGATGCCTTGCTTGCCGAAGGGGTTTCCTGTGTCGAGGTGAAATCCGGTTACGGGCTGGATAAGGAGACCGAACTGCGGATGCTGCGCGCGGCGCGGCGGCTGGAGGCAGAGCGCCCGGTGCGGGTGCGGACTTCATTCCTGGGCGCACATGCGGTGCCTGCGGAGTATAAGGGCCGTGCCGATGCTTATATCGACGAGGTTTGCCTTCCGACCTTGCGCGCGGGCCATGCCGAAGGGCTGGTCGATGCGGTTGATGGTTTCTGTGAGGGAATAGCGTTTGATACCAATCAGATGGCGCGTGTCTTTGATGTGGCGCATGAACTGGGCTTGCCGGTGAAGCTCCACGCCGAGCAGTTGTCCCATATCGGGGGTACGGCGCTGGCGGCCCGCTATGGGGCGCTGTCCGTGGATCATGTGGAATATGCGACGGAGGCGGATGCGAGGCTGTTGGCGCAAAGCGGAACAGTGGCGGTTCTGCTGCCCGGTGCTTTCTATGCCATCCGCGAAACGCAAATGCCGCCGGTTGCCGCTTTTCGCGCGCATGGGGTGCCAATGGCTTTGGCGACCGATTGCAACCCCGGCTCTTCGCCCATGACCTCGCTTTTGCTGGCGATGAATATGGGCTGCACTTTGTTCCGCATGACGCCGGAGGAGGCGCTGCGCGGTGTGACCGCCCATGCCGCCCGCGCTTTGGGCTTGTGCGATACGGGGATGATCGCCCCCGGACTGCGCGCCGATCTGAGCGTCTGGAACGTCGAGACACCGGCCGAACTGGCCTATCGCTTTGGATTCAACCCGCTGCATCAGCGGATTTTTGGGGGTTTGACATGACTCTGCTACCGGGGGCGACCCGTCTGGCGCAGCTAGAGGCGCTGTGGCGCGGCAATGGCGCGCCCAAGCTGGACCGATCCGCGCGCGCGGGCGTCGAGGCCGCTGCGGCGCAGGTTGCCGATGCTGCTGCTGGCACCGTGGCGGTGTACGGCGTGAACACCGGCTTTGGTAAACTGGCCAGCGTGAAAATCGCCGCCGAGGATACGGCCACCTTGCAGCGCAACCTCATCCTGTCGCATTGCTGCGGCGTGGGTGAAGCACTGGACGAAGCCACCACCCGCCTGATGATGGCGCTGAAACTGCTTAGCCTTGGGCGGGGTGCCTCTGGCGTGCGCTGGGCGGTGATCGAGCAGATCGAGGCGCTGTTGGAGCATGGTGTGATTCCGGTGGTTCCGGCGCAAGGCTCTGTCGGGGCCTCCGGTGATCTGGCCCCCCTGGCGCATATGACCGCGACCATGATCGGCGCGGGGGAGGCGATCTATCAAGGGCAGCGCATGGCCAGCGACAAGGCACTGGCGGCAGCGGGTTTGACCCCGTTGGTTCTGGGCCCGAAAGAGGGGCTTGGCCTGATCAACGGCACCCAGTTTTCCACGGCGCTCGCGCTGGTGGGGTTGTTTGAGGGCTGGCGCAATGCGCAAGGCTCTATCGTGACGGCGGCGATGTCGACCGATGCGATCATGGGTTCCACCGCGCCGTTGCAGCCCGAGATCCATAGCTTGCGCGGTCATCGCGGCCAGATCGACGTGGCTTCGGCCCTGCGCGATATCATGGACGGCTCTGTCATTCGGGAAAGCCACCGCGAGGGCGATAGCCGCGTGCAAGATCCTTATTGCATCCGCTGTGTCCCGCAAGTGGTGGGTGCTGCGGTGGACCTGCTGCGCTTTGCCGCGACTACATTGGAGACCGAGGCGAACGCCGTTACCGATAACCCGTTGGTGGTTTCGGCCGGCATCATTTCGGGTGGTAACTTCCACGCAGAACCCGTTGCTTTTGCAGCAGATATCATCGCCTTGGCCTTGGCCGAGATCGGGGCCATCGCGCAGCGCCGCGTGGCCTTGATGGTGGACCCGACGCTGAGCCACGATCTGCCACCTTTCCTGACACCTGCACCAGGTTTGAACTCCGGTTTCATGATCGCGGAAGTGACAACGGCGGCGCTGATGAGCGAGAACAAACACCTCGCGAACCCGTGTTCTACCGACAGCACGCCGACCTCTGCCAACCAGGAGGATCACGTTTCGATGGCCGCCCATGGCGCGCGCCGGTTGGGCCGGATGAATGCCAACCTCTCGGTCATTCTGGGGGTTGAGGCGCTGTGCGCGGCACAAGGCATCGGTTTTCGCGCGCCGCTGGAAACCTCGGGCCGGCTGCAAGCTGCTGTGAAAACGCTGCGCGAGGTCTCACCGGCTTTGGGCGAAGATCGCTACCTTGCGCCGGACATCGAGGCAGCAAGTGCTTTTATCCGCAACGGAACATTGTCCGATGCCGCCGGAGTTGAGGTCGCGCTATGACCCCATTGGCAGGCATCCGGGTGCTTGACCTGACGCGGGTGCTGGCAGGGCCCTTTTGCACGGCGCTGATGGCCGATCTGGGGGCGGAGGTGATCAAGCTGGAGCCGCCGCAGGGCGATGATTACCGCCATATCGGCCCCTTCGTGGAAGGTGAGTCTGCGCTGTTTTCCCTGACAAACCGCGGGAAGTCCTCGGTCGTGGTCGATCTGAAAACGCCGGAAGGGCAAGCCCTGGCCCGCCAGATTGCCGCGGGTTGCGATGTGGTGGTCGAGAACTTCCGCCCCGGTGTCGCCGCCAAACTGGGGCTGGGCGCAGAGGCGCTGCGTGCCGAAACGCCCGGCCTGATTTACTGCTCTATCTCCGGTTTCGGGCAAGACGGGCCGTTCAGCGCGTTGCCAGCCTATGACATCGTGGTTCAGGCGATGTCCGGCTTGATGGCCGCAACAGGCGAAGAGGGTGGTGCGCCTTTGAAAGTGGGCGAGGCGTTGGGCGACCTCATGGCCGGGCTTTATGCGGCTTGGGGCATTGCGGCAGCTTTGGTCGGGCGGGCGCAAACGGGGCAGGGTGCACATCTGGACGTGGCCATGTTCGATGCGCTGTTTTCCTTGCTGCCGACCAGCCATGCCATTCACTTCTATGGAAAATCCGACGTTGCGAGGGTGGGTAACCGTCATCCGCTGTCGACACCCTTCGGGGCCTTTGCCACGGCAGACGGCCATGCCGTTATCGCCGTTCTGGGCGAGCGGCAATTCGCGGCGCTTTGCGCGGTGATCGGCGTGCCTGATGCCGCAAGTGATCCGCGTTTTGCCAATGATGCGGCGCGCACCGCACATGAACCGGTGCTGAAAGGCCTGATCGAAGCCTGGACGCGCCGCCAGACCACCGCGCAAGCGGTCGAAGCCCTACGCGCGGCCCATATTCCGACCGCGCCGATCCTGACACTGGCAGAGGCCGCGAGCAGCCCGCATGCGATTGCCCGCGGGCTTGTGTCCGCGTTATCGCATCCTGCTTTGGGGCCTGTGCCGGTTGTGGGCCAACCCGTCCGTTTCAATGGCGTAAAGCCGGTTGCCCAAAGCGGCGCGCCAGCCTTGGGAGACAGTTCACGCGCTGTCATGGCCGCACTCGGGTTGAGTGAGGCGCAGATCAGCGGCCTGATTTCTGCCGGAATAGTGAGGGAACAATGACCGAGCTTTATCACATGCTGGATGAGGCAGAGCAGGCCTTTATCAGCCAACTTGAACGCTTTGCCGCCGCCGAACTGGCCCCTAAGGCGCATGATACCGACGAATCCGGTGCCTTTGTCCATGAGCAGCTCCGCGCATTGGCGCAAACCGGGATGATGGGCGCCAACCTGCCCGAGGCCTGGGGCGGTGCGGATATTTCGGCTCAGGCGCTGTTGCGGGCGGTGGGGGTGATCGCGGGGGCCTGTGGCTCTACCGTTTCGGCGCTGACGGCGCATTACCTTGCGACCGATGCGATTCTGCTGGGGGGCGATGACGCCATCCGCGCGCGCTATCTGCCCCGTGCGGCCGCGGGCGAGTCCTTGGGCGCCTTTGCCCTGACCGAACCTTTCGCCGGGTCCGACCCCGCCGATATGCGCAGCAAGGCCAGCAAAACCGATGCGGGCTGGCACCTTAAAGGCCGCAAGTGCTTCATCTCGAACGGCGGGGTTGCCGATTTCCTTGTGGTTTTTGCGGTGACCGATGCCGCCGCCGCCCATCGCGGCATTTCGGCTTTCGTGGTGGATAAGGGCACCCCCGGGTTGCAACCGGGGCGCGCCGAGAAAACCATGGGTCTGCGTGGTGGCCATGTCTGGGAGTTGGATATCGACTGCCATTTGCCCGACAGCGCCTTGCTAGGCTCCGCAGGCTCCGGCTTCAAAACTGCGATGAAAGTGCTGGATAACGGGCGGCTGGAGGTTGCTGCCATGTGTATCGGTATTGCCAGCGCCGCGCTGCAAGCCGCGACCGAATGGGCCAAAACC
>JBFHGI010000098.1:0-7296 GCA_041583175.1 Pseudorhodobacter sp.
GCGAAAGGCAACGCCTTGGCAGGACGCGCCAGCCGCACGGTCAAGCGCCAGCACAAGGCCGGGGTTTTCCTCGCTGCCGCGATGGTGGATGGAGCGCATGCAAAAGCTGCGATGCCAGCCCTGCAGACAGGCGACCCGCTGCTCCGCTACAGGAAAGCCGGGGTTCCAGATCAGCGATCCGTAGCCAAACACCCAAAGTGGTTTTTGCATCCTCTGGTCCTCTGCCTTTCGGCCTTGTAGACAGCAAATTGACTGGAATGAAAAGAGGTTGCCAAAATGCGCTGGTTAACGGGTTTGGTTGTCGTGCTGGGCTGCCTCTGGTGCGGCTATTGGTTTATCGGCGCACGCGGGTTCGAGGCGGGGGCCGAGCACTGGTTTACCAATATGGAAGCTGCGGGCAAAGTGGCGCGCTATCAGGCGCTGGACGTTAACGGCTTTCCCAACCGGTTTGATTTGACCGTAACAGAGCCGCAGATAGGCGATCCGGCAAGCGGTATTACCTGGCAAGCGCCTTTCCTTCAGGTCCTGAGCCTAAGCTATAAGCCTTGGCATGTAATTGCGGCCTTCCCCCCGACACAACAGATCACCCTGCCCTATGACGCGGTAACAGTACAATCCGGCAAACTACAGGCCAGTGTCGTGGTGCAGCCTGTGCCTACGCTGCCATTGGATCGTTCGGTGGTGATCGGTGAGGATCTGGTCGCACTTGGCGAGAGTGGGTGGGATATACGGGCGGCCTCTATGCATTTCGCGACGCGACTGGATGCAACCCGCGCCGATATGTATGAAATCGGCTTAGAGATTACGGGCATGCAACCCGATGCCAGGCTGACGGCGGCTTTGGGAAGCGTTCTGCCAGACCAGATCAGCTTGCTGCGGGTGGGCGTGTCGGCCGGTTTCACTGCACCGATTGACCGGATGCTGCTGCAATCCCGACCGCAGATCACGCAACTTGTGGTGAATGACGTGCGCATGAATTGGGGCGATCTGCACATCTCGGCCAAGGGTCAGGTCATCGCGGATGCGACTGGTTTTGCAGAGGGTACGGTGACGTTCCGGTTGGTAAACTGGCGCCTGGCACTTGATGCGGCGCAAAGGGCGGGCTTTCTTGCCCCGAATGATCGCGCCCTGTGGGAAAAGGGCATAGAGGGCATCGCGTTCATGTCGCAAGGCAACACGACCGGCGACACGGTAGATCTGCCCATTCAATTCAAAGGCGGCGCAATGTTGTTGGGGCCGCTGCCAATCGGCCCCGCCCCGCGTCTCCGCTAAGTTATTTACAATATGGCCCGCTGCGATAGCGCGCTGTGTCCAGATGCAAGTGGTCGGCGTGATAACCGTCCGAACCGGGGCCAAGCGTTGTTCCAAAGATACCGCAAGCCTTCTTATGCGCGGTGCGGATCGGCTTGCCCTTGCTGGATTTGTAATGGTCCAGAACGGTCAACTCTGTCCCCGATGCCAGCTTTATCCCGGCAATATCAATGGCTTTCCCGCGCCCGTGCTCACTGATACGCGCGCCGGGGCGATTGTTGCGTGTCCTGCATGCGTAATGGGCGGCAACGCGCAGGCCTGTCACTTCGGTTCGCCCGAAGGAGGGTTTCAGCGCGTCGCTGACCCATTCCCGCAAGGCAACAGCGGTTTCGCAATCCAGCGTTGCGGGGGTGCTGAGGGTAACACCGTCCACCTCGGTCACGCGCACCGGGTTTTCGATACCGCACCCTTTATGTGCGCCACGAATGGTCGGGATAGCCGTGCCACGCACGCCCGGATCATTGCAAACTGACCCGCTGACACTTCTTTTCGGCGCAGATTTCGCAACTGTTTTGGGGCCAAACAACTTGCCCAGAAGCCCCTTCTTTTTGGGGGCCGCACCAGCATCACGCCCTTCTGGCCGCGCCTCGGGCCGGATGGAGCGTCGAGGGGCCACGCCCCCTGTTGATTGTTCAGCCGCAAGCTGAACCTGCGGCGCGGCTTGCTCGGCTGCTGCTGCCATCGGGCGCGGTTTCGGACGGATGGAGGTTTCAGCCGCGATGGGCTGCGTCACAGCAAAGGTAAAGCCAAGGGCGAAAACGACGGCATTTCTCATGCCGCGCCCTCGCTGCGCTCCGGTTTTGGCGTAGGGGCTCCGCGTCCGAAATCGGGGGCAGCGGTGTCTTGCCCCGCCTGGATGATGCCGCGGCGAATAGCGCGGGTGCGGGTGAAATAGGCATGCAGATGGTCGCCGTCGCCTTTGCGGATTGCGCGTTGCAGGGCAAAAAGCTCTTCGGTGAAGCGGCCCAGAATTTCCAGCGTCGCCTCTTTATTGGTCAGGAACACGTCGCGCCACATGGTCGGATCGGATGCCGCGATACGCGTGAAATCCCGAAAGCCCGCGGCAGAGTATTTGATGACTTCGCTATCGGTCACACGGCGCAGATCATCGGCCACGCCGACCATCGTATAGGCAATCAGGTGTGGCGTGTGGCTGGTGACGGCCAGCACGAGGTCATGATGCGGGGCGTCCATTTCCTCGACATTGGCCCCCATCGCCTCATACAGACGACGCAGTCGGCTGACAGCTTCCGGATCTGCGCCCTCGGGGGGGGTCAGCAGCCACCAGCGGTTTTCAAACAGCGTGGCAAAGCCCGAACGCGGGCCGGAATGCTCCGTCCCGGCCAGAGGGTGGCTGGGAATAAAATGTACAGCGTCGGGCATATGCGGGGCCACAGCTTCGATCACCGCCTGCTTGACCGAGCCGACATCGGTGACAGTCGCACCCGGTTTCAGATGCGGACCAATCTCAACAGCGATGCTTTCCATCGCGCCCACCGGAACGGCCAACACCACAAGGTCGGCCCCCTCGACCGCTTGGGCTACCGTGTCAAACACCGCATCGCAAAAACCCAGCTCCATCGCTGCATCGCGGGTAGAGGCAGATTTCGCATGACCCGTAATCGTCGTTGCCAGACCGCGCTGGCGCATGGCATGCGCCATGGACGAGGCGATGAGCCCGAGCCCGATCAACGCAACCTTTTCGTAAACCACTGCCATCAGCGCATGCCTTTGAACTGCGCGACAGCATGGGCCACACGGCGGCAAGCGCTTTCATCACCAATGGTGATGCGCAAGCAATGCGGCAGCTTGTAGCCGGTAACCCGCCGCACGATCAGGCCTTGATCGCGCAAATAGGCATCACAGGCTTCTGCCTCGCCGGCATCCGCAAAGCGGGCCAGCACAAAATTGGCCAGCGAGGTATCCGAGGGCACGCCAAGCTCTGCCAAAGCCTCGGCCAGCCAGGTCCGCATACGGGCATTATCGTTGCGGCAGCGATTGATATAATCCTGATCGCGCATCGCGGCTTCGGCGGCTTCCAACTGGGTGTTGGACAGGTTGAACGGCCCGCGGATGCGGTTGAGCACATCAATGATCGGCTTCGGGCCATAGCCCCAACCGATGCGCAACCCCCCCAAACCATAGATCTTGGAGAAGGTGCGCGTCATCACCACATTGTCTCGCGCCTCGATCAGCGACAGGCCACCGTCATAACCGTCAACATATTCGGCATAGGCCCCATCCAGCACAAGGATCGCTTGCGGCGGCAGGCCCTCGGCCAGTTGGGCGATTTCGGCAGCCGAAATCATGGTACCGGTTGGGTTGTTCGGATTGGCTATGAACACCAGCTTCGTGCGCTCATTGCACGCGGCAAGCAGCGCCGCCACATCCGTCGTCCGCTCCCGCTCGGCCACTTCGACGGGGGTTGCCCCAGCGGCCATGGCGGAAATGCGATACATCAGAAAGCCGTGCTCGGTGAACAGCACCTCATCCCCCGGACCGGCATAGGCCTGACAGAGGAAATGGATGATCTCGTCACTGCCGACGCCACAGATCACCCGGTCCGCATCCAGTCCCTGCACCTCGGCAATCGCCTCGCGCAGGGCTGCGTGATCGGTAGAAGGGTAACGGTGCAATTGGTGGACCGACCGCGAAAACGCCTCTTTTGCCTTATCCGACGGGCCAAAAGGATTTTCGTTGGACGAAAGTTTAATTGTGTTGGATTTGCCTGCCACAGTGGCGGCACCGCCTTCATACAAAGCGATATCCATAATGCCCGGCTGTGGCCGAATTTCAGACGTCATACCAGCGCTCCCCCGAGATGCTGCGTCTTGTTAGCGGCTTCAAGCCGCCCTGACCAGAGCCCGCAAACGCAAAACGCCGCCCAAATCGGGCGGCGTTCCAAATAACCCACAGAAAGGGGCTATTCTTAGTTTTTCGCGTAATATTCGACCACGAGGTTCGGTTCCATCTGAACCGGATAGGGCACGTCACCCAAAGTCGGGGTGCGCACGAAAGTCGCGGTCATTTTGGAGTGATCGACTTCCATGTAATCCGGCACGTCGCGCTCGGCCAAAGCCACGGCTTCCAGCACGATGGCCAGTTGCTTGGAACGGTCACGAACAGCGATCACATCGCCTTCTTTGCAACGGTAGGACGCGATGTTCACGCGCTGGCCGTTGACGGTGACATGGCCGTGGTTCACGAACTGGCGCGCCGCAAACACGGTCGGCACGAATTTCGCGCGGTAGACGATGGCGTCCAGACGACGCTCCAACAGGCCGATCAGCATCTCGCCGGTATCGCCCTTCACACGTTCCGCTTCGGTATAGATCTTGCGAAACTGCTTTTCGGTCAGGTCACCATAGTAACCCTTCAGCTTTTGCTTGGCGCGCAGCTGTGTACCGAAATCGGACAGTTTGTTCTTGCGGCGCTGGCCGTGCTGGCCGGGGCCGTATTCACGCTTGTTCACCGGGGATTTCGGACGGCCCCAGATGTTTTCGCCCATGCGGCGGTCAATTTTATGCTTGGCAGACGTGCGTTTGGTCACGGCTGATCTCCTTCAACTATGGTGCCCCTTGGCTTTCCCGAAAACCGCTTAGCCGTTTTCGCACCTTGAGGCGTTACGAAGGGCGTTGTCCTTCCCCGCGGCCTGTTCAGGCTTTGGGTGACAGGGTTCCCCTTGCGGGGGCCACCAACACCAATGAAAATCCCCGGACATGCATCCGGGGACTGGCGGGCTTATACAGGCCCGACCGGCCGTGTCAACAGGCCCGTGTCAACACGGCGTCAATCGATCAAGCGGCCAGACTGTGTTTCAGAATCGCCGCCTCCGACCCCGAGAGGTTGCGCCGCGCATAATCACCGTAAACATGCGGGTTCAACTCCAGCCCCGGCAAAAGTTGCAGCAAACTCATCCGCTGCTGGGCGTCCACGGTATCCAACGCGGTGTTGGACGGGTGGAAACTTTCCGTCTCCAATCCGTTGGCCCAGATCACCTGATGGCGTTCCAGCAAGATATGGATATAGGTGACTTCGCGCTGGGTATGATCGACAGTGATCGACACGTCATTGATCAGGTCTTCCGCTGCGACCAGCACCTCCGACGTGTTGAACAAAGCCTGCGCCGCCGCGCCATTGACTAGCATCCGATGCTGGGGTGAGACCAGCAAATCCTCATCCGGGCGCCCGAGTCCCAGCGCGCCGGCCCGAAACCGGATCGGCCGCAAATGCGGCATGGCGTGCAGGCGCGCGCCCGTCATGCGGCGATGCCCCGTCCAGAGAATTTCCTGCTGACCGTTGTCTTTGGTCGATATCCAGTCACCGGGGCGCAACTCCTCGATGCGCTTATCGCCCGTTGCGGTTCGGATAAAGCTGCCGGGTGTAAAGCAGATCACGCCCCCTGCGGCCCGCGCCCCGGCGGCTTGCGCCGTCCGGTCAATCGCTAGGCGCACAACCCACAGATCAACATCGGCAGGCGGAAGCTCATCCACAAACATCAAAAGCCGCGCGCCGGTGTCGGGCACCTCGATCAAGGTTACTGTATAGCTTTGCGTCCCATCCGTGACGATAAAGCCCTGTTCGGGGGCATCAAGATCATGATCCTCCCACCCCTCGGCCTTGTCACCCCTGGAGGTTACCGATGCCCCTATCAGGCGGCGCACCATGCGCGCCGCTCTTTTCCGTATGTCCGCTGCCCCCAAGGCCCCTTCCAGAAGTAAGACGTCCTGCGCCCCGTCTAGGCGAACCGTCTCACCCGTCCAGCGCCAAGAGGCGCCAACGGCGAGTATGTCCAACGGTGCGGCCTTCAGGCCGTCTGTCTCTGTCTGTGACCAGGAGATGACGAACGTGCCACGAAAGCCCGTTCCCATTGCCTGTATGCCTGCTCGTTTTTTTATAGTTTGTAAACGAAGGTTAACAGGCAGGAATCCGCTTGGCTATGGCCTAGGGGCCACAGTTGGCAAGAATCGCTTGACTAGAACCTGATGTGAAGCCGCAAAGAACCGACAGTCTGACCCGAAGACTGTTCGTCGAATTCAGGGCCAAGATGGGTAACGCCATAGAAAACCTCGGACTTTTCACCGCGCCAGTTCACCCCTGCCCGAATGCGGGCACGCGAATCGCTTGACGTTACGGCACCCCCATCGGGCAAATAGGCCGAGTCGAAAACCCGCGCCACATCGCCGCCAAGCGTGAAGCTGAAGCCCTGGCCTGCCTCTCCACGCACACCGGTATAGCGCTGGCCGGTCACCTGATCGCGCAACATCAGACTGTCGCTGCCAAATCCACCGATCACAAGATCTCCGCCGACGCGCAGATAAGTCTCAACCCCGGCCTGCGCTTCGACGAAAGGGCGCAGCTGTGTCGGGCCGAAACGGTAGGTCCTGCCCATCTCGGCCGATAGAGTCGGGTAAATATGGTCCGGAATCTGCGTCGAAAGATCCCCCGGCGCGGTCATCCCGAACGCCTTGTGCAACTGGCGCTGGAAATTGCCCACGCCGGTTTGCGGACCCGTTGCCCCCAGATCGAGGCCGACCCGCATTTCGGCGGACCGCACGGAGAAATGGGAATGCACGCCTGCTGAGAAGGCCCCGACATAGCGGCGGTCTAGCGGCGAGGGATTGGACAGGTTTTGCGGCGAAATGATCTCGGTGCGAAGGCGATACTCCCACAGCGCGCCGACATGGTCCGGCAAGGCCCCGTTCCAGCCTGCGCCGCGGATCATGCTGACCGCATAGGACCCCGTGCGCCACCGGTCCTTGCCATCACCCAAGGCATCATTGTTGAAGAACCGGCCAAACCCCAGTATTCTATGGTCCTGCGCAGCAAGAGGCTGGGCAAACAGCGGAACACAGAAAAGGGCGGCAATAAACGCTGCGAGGGCTTTGCGCATCAGAAATTCCAAATACCGACAGGCCCCCACCTGTGCGCGCAGCTTAGAAAACTGTCACGACCACGCCTAGTGTCGTCGCCAGCACCTGACAA